>NZ_JBQSWC010000007.1:0-142484 GCF_052376775.1 Halomonas sp. AOP43-A1-21
TTAGTCCGATAACTAACAATAAAAATACCGTGATTTAACAAAGCAAAGAGGAGCAGGCCCGTGAGTCTTAAAAATGAATCGCGCCGACGATTTATGAAGGGAGCGTTAACCAGCATTCCCGCCGTCACCCTGGGGAGCGGGGTCTCAATCACCGCTCCCGCCAGCGAACCACCGGAACAACTAAGCGACTATCAGCCGGTCTTTTTTGATGCAGACGAATGGGGTTTTATGCTCGCGGCCTGTGACCGATTGATCCCCAGTGACGGGCCTGGCCCCGGTGCTTTGGAAACCAATGTGCCCATCTTTATTGATAGACAGATGGAAGGCAGCTTTGGACATGCCGCTGACTGGTATATGAAAGGCCCCTTTCCTGACAATGTCTCGCCGCTAATGGGCTATCAGTCGTCTCTGCTCCCACGGGAGGTTTACCGGGAGGGGATTGCCGCCACGCGTGACTACTGCGTACGCCAATACGGCCAGGAGTTCACCGCGTTGGATAACGCCACTCAGGAAGCGGTGTTGCAGCAGCTTGAGCGGGAAGACATCACTTTTGAGCGCGTCGGTGCTCTCCAGTTTTTTGTCTTTTTGCTGCAAAACACCAAGGAAGGCTATTTTGCCGATCCCATCCATGGCGGCAACAAGCATATGGCCGCCTGGAAATTTATCGGCTTCCCAGGTGCCCGTGGGGCGTATCTGGAGTGGGTCGACCAACACAATGTCAAATATCCGTTAGGGCCGGTCAGCCTTACCGGCGAAAGGGGATAAGCATGGCGAAAACAAATCCACCGGTTGATGTTGTACTGGTTGGTCTGGGTTGGACCAGTTCGATCATGGGCATGGAGCTGACAGACGAAGGGCTGAACGTGCTGGCGCTTGAGCGCGGTGAAGACCGCGATACCGTGCCGGACTTTGCCTACCCGAAAATCGCTGATGAGCTGACTTATGGCGTACGCTATAAATTGATGCAGCGTCCGGCCAAAAGCACGCTGACGGTCCGTCATGGCCTGGGTGATATGGCGGTGCCTTATCGCAGCCTGGGTTCATTTTTACCCGGCGACGGAGTTGGCGGGGCAGGCGTGCACTGGAACGGGCATACCTGGCGGCCCCAGCCTCAGGAGCTGCGTCTTAAAAGCTACGTCGAGGAGAATTTCGGCGCCGATATCATTCCTGACGAAATGACCATTCAGGATTTTGGCGTGAGCTACGACGAGCTGGAGCCCTTTTTTGATTACTTCGAGAAAGTGGCGGGTATTTCCGGCAAGGCGGGCAACCTTAACGGTGAGATTCAGGAAGGGGGCAACCCATTCGAGGGATGGCGCTCAAACGAGTACCCCATGCCGCCGCTCGCACGTACCTATAACGACACGCTGTTTGCTGATATGGCGCGTGAACAGGGGCTGCACCCTTTTCCCTTGCCCGCCGCTAACGCTTCAGAAGCGTATACCAACCCCTACGGCATGCAGCTTGGGCCGTGTAACTTTTGCGGCTTTTGCGAACGTTATGGCTGTTTAAACTACTCCAAGTCCTCGCCCCAAACCTGCATTCTAGGTGCGCTTAAACGGCGCGAAAATTTCTCTTACCAGGCCAATAGCGAAGTGCTCCGAGTGGAGCTTGATAGCGATGGCAAAAAGGCTACTGGCGTGACCTATATCGATGGCGACGGTAATGAGGTCTTTCAGCCGGCTGACCTGGTGGTGTTGGGCGCTTACTCGCTCCACAACGTACATTTGATGCTGGTGTCGGGTATCGGTACGCCTTATGACCCGGTAAGCGGTGAAGGTGTGGTCGGCAAGAACTACGCCTATCAGATGAACGGCGGCTCAACGCTCTACTTCAAGGATAAGGAGTTCAATCCTTTTATTGGCGCAGGTGGCAATGGTGAAGTTGTTAATGACTATGGCGTCGAACAGATCGATTTTGCTCAGGAAGGCTTCATTGGCGGCTCGTATATCAATGCCGCGATGACCAACGGGCAGCCGATTCGCAACATGCCGCTGCGCTCAGATGCGCCGACCTGGGGCGCTGGCTGGAAGCAGGCGGTGCAGGAAACCTATGGCCACACCATGACGATTGGTTCCCATGGCAGCAACATGGCTTACCGCGACTGCTATCTGGATCTTGACCCCAACTATACCGACGACCATGGGCGCCCGCTTATGCGTATGACGTTTGATTGGAAGGCAAACGACGTGCGCATGACCCAGTTTATGAAGCAGAAGATCGACACGCTCTCCAAGGCGCTGGGCCCGGATGACTACAAGCTCTCGTTCAAGGATTTCGATTCACGCTATGACGTCCGCCCTTACCAGACAACTCATAACGTCGGTGGAGCTATTATGGGATTCGACCCATCCGCCAGCGCGCTGAATCGCTATTTGCAGAGTTGGGATGTCCACAACGTGTTTGTGATGGGTGCCAGTGCCTTTCCGCAGAATATTCAATATAACCCCACGGGGCTGGTCGGCGCTTTGGCTTACTGGTCGGCCAAAGCAATTCGCGAGCAGTATCTACCCAACCCCGGACCTCTGGTCCAAGCCTAAGGAGAGCGACCATGATGATTCATCGACAATGGCGTCAGGGGCTGGCGGGCGTGGGTCTGTTAAGCGTGGCGGCACAAGGCGTGGCGTTCGACCAGGCCGAGATAGAGCGCGGTGAGTACCTTTCCCGGGCGGGCGACTGCGTTGCCTGCCATACCGCCCCGGGTGGCGAACCTTTTGCAGGCGGTCTGGCGGTTGAAAGCCCCTTTGGGGAGATTTTCTCGACCAATATTACCTCCGACCCGGATACCGGGATCGGTAACTATACGCGCGACGAGTTTGCCGCGGCGCTGCGCGATGGCGTACGTAACGACGGTAAAAAGCTTTATCCAGCCATGCCGTACCCCTCCTACTCGTTAATTACCGATGACGATATTGATGCGCTTTATGCCTACTTTATGGAAGGCGTGGCGCCGGTGTCCTATCAGCCGGAGCGTACGGATCTGAGCTTTCCGTTTAATCAGCGCTGGGGGATCGGGCTTTGGAACTGGTTATTCACATCCTCTGAACCGTTTAAGCCTTCTGACGAGCGCAGCGATGAGCTGAACCGCGGCGCCTACCTGGTACAAGGGTTAGGCCACTGTGGCAGCTGCCACACGCCGCGTGGACTGTTCTTCCAGGAAAAGGCCATGAAGGACGAGGGCAGCGATTTCCTTACAGGGGAAACGCTGGAAGGCTGGTATGCGCCGAACTTGCGGGGTAGCGGTAATCAGCGCCATCCGCTTCAGCGCTGGAGCGAAGAGGATATCGTCGCCTATCTGGAAACCGGCCGAAATGATCATAGCGCCGTTGTCGGCGAGATGGCCCCGGTGGTTGCCCACAGCACGTCGCATCTTAAAGAGGCCGATCTCTACGCCATCGCAGGCTATCTCAAATCGCTGCCCGCGGGTGACGGTGATGAGGCACCACGCGATGAACGGGCCGCCGAACAGACCCAAACGATGCTGACCCACGCCGATGTGGATGGCAATACCGGTGCCCGGCTCTATCTGGATAATTGCAACGCCTGCCACTTTGCCAATGGTAAAGGGGCGCCTCAGGTCTTTCCGTCACTGGTGGGCAGTTCACTGGTCAATGCTGAAGACCCCACCGGAATCATTCGCGTGATTCTATCCGGTGCCCGGATGCCTTCGACCGAGAAGCGCCCGGAAGCGCTGGCTATGCCCGATTTTGCCTGGCGGCTTTCTGATGATGAGGTGGCTGAAGTCGCCAACTTCGTGCGCTCGGCCTGGGGTAATGAGGGCGGTGAGGTCAGTGCTGACCAGGTGGCTGATGTACGAGACACGCTGCCGGAAGATCGTCCTACCAGCGCGCCTAGCTATATCGACTAGCGATATTTATTAGCGACATTCACTAGCTGTATTGATTGGTTAGGTTAGACCAGCTAGAACCATACGGTAGGTAGAAACAAAAACGGGTGCCCAAAAGGGCACCCGTTTTACGTGGCTCACGTTAAGCGCGTTTTTTAGCCGCTTTCGTGTCAGGCTTCTGGCTGTCACCGGCATCGCTGGGTTGGGGTAGCGAGGGCAGCGACTTGGCGAGCATTTCCACGCTGTGGCGATAGTAAAGCTGGCTCTTGTTGTGCTCGCCCAGGCTTGCGTAGAGACGGGCAAGCTCGGCGCATACTTCGCCGTTGGGCCGCTGGCGCTGGCTGGCTTCGAAGTATTCCAGGGCTTTCTCCCACTTGCCGGTACGCAAGGAAAGGCGGCCACAGGTCAGCAGCAGCTCCGGATCGTTAGGACGCTCCTGCAGCCACTTCTCGGCTTTTGCCAACTGACGTGCAGCATGCACGTTAAGCAGGCCATAGCGCTTGACTAGACGGGCATCCCAATGATGGTCCAGCGAATGATTTAGCAGGCGTTCGGCAATGGTTTCTTCATTAGCCTGAACCAGCGCGTCGGTATACAACACGATCAGCTCGGTATTACCCCGCAGGTACTCAGGCATATCTGCCCATAACCCGCGAACCCGCTCGATATTGCTTGGGTTTTTGGCTTCAAAAGTAATCAACTCGCGGTACGCCTTGAACTCAAGCTGTTCTCGCTCTTGCGGTGCAATCAGCTTTTGGGCCGCTAAACGAGGCAGCAGCCAGCGCAAGCCTTCCCAATCGTTAACGCTCAAGTGCACCTGCTTGAGCAATTTTAATACTTGCGGGTGATCGCTGAGCTTTTTATCCAAGCGGTTGAGGATCGCCATTGCTTCTTCAGGTTGCTGACGGTCGATCATCAGCTGCGCCTGCATTAAGCCAATCGCAGTGTCGGCGCCTTCAGTGGAAAGCTGCGCCTGGTTCAGGTGCTCCTGGGATTTTTCGTGATTACCCTGATAATGAGCGGCCAACGCGGCTGAAAGATAGTTAACCAGCGGGGTGCTGGAGTCGTCGGCGGCGTGAACCAGGGTTTTTTCAGCTTTTTTCCAGCGGCCCTCGGTTAGCGCAACCAAGCCGCGCACGGTACGCTTCATGGCGCGGCGATTGCGAGCGCGGCCATTCCAGGTACGAAAGCGGCCCACCGGGCGAATAATACCGGTCAGCAGGCGCAGCGCAAAGTGCACCACGATAAAGGCTGCGAGCAGAATGATCAGGCCAAACCAGAAGGAGGTCTGAACCGAGGTGTCACCTACTCGGATTAGCCAGTAGCCGGGGACTGACATCATCAGGTGCCCGAGCAGGGCACCTACTGCCAGACCTGCGACCAGAAGGAGGACGAGTTTTCTCATGCATCACCTCCCTCTTCACCGTTTTGCTGGCGTGATCTAAAGCGGTTTTCAATAAAGCTGGTCATCGCTTGCTGAGAGGCGCTAATGTCCGGCAGTTCCGGTTCAATCTCGGCCTGCTTCAGCTCTTGAAGGCGGGCAATAACGCTCTGGGTCGCTTCACGCTCGACGTCGTAGTAGCCGTTGAGTAACTCAAGCGCCTTGTCGATACTCGCTTCATACAGCGGCTGCTCTTCTTTAAGCAGTGCAAGCTGCGCCTGCTCAATAATCAATCGTAGGCTTTGGCGCAGGTAAGACTCCTGCTCTGGCGTAACCAGCGTTTCCATTGCCTCATCATGATGGCGAATCATCACCAGATCTTTCAGCTCTTCGCCAAAGCGGGCCAGCTGACGCTGGAAGGTACCGGTAGGCGGCTGTTCAATACCGGAGGTTACGGCACGCTCTTCCACTTCTTGCGACAGGCGCAGGCCAGCCACTCGCTCTTGCTGAGCATTGAGTGCCAGGTAAATACCGGTGCGATCCACGCGCGGCACGCCATCCAGCTCGGCAAGTTCGTTGGCAATTTCACGACGCACGGCGGTTAACGCCGGGTTATCGGCATCCGCCAGGCGGGCATCGGCGGTGCGTAGCAGGGCAGCGGCGCCATCAACATCACCTTCAAGCTGTAAGCGCTGGTTAGCCAGGCGTAGCAGGTAGGCGGCTTCAGCGTGCAGCCAGTCGCGGTCGTCGGTGTCCTGGGCTTGAGAAAGCTGGTTCAGTACGTCGTCGAGCGTGCTGTTAACATCGCTGCGATAGCTGTCCAGCTCACCGCGCAGCTCTTCCAGCGTGCCTTCAAGCGCTTGTGTGCGCTCGCTTTCACTGCTTTCAAAGCGTGATTCAAGATCGCTCACGGTTTGCTGAGTGGCGCTGTTTTCAGCCTGCTGGCTTAGCTCATTGATGCGCTGCTGCTGGCTATCCAGACGTTGCCAACCCTGCCAAGCCACCATAATAAGCGCTACGGCCAATATTAGTACTAGTACCAGGGCGATAAGCCCGCCTTTACTGCCTCCGCGCTTACCGCCCCCGCTGTTGGAGGTTGGCGGCGGTGTACCATTACCACCTTTGCCGGATGGGCTGTGAGGCGTAGATGTACTGCCCAGAGTATCTTTTTTAGCGGACGCAGGCTCACTGGTGACAGTCGGTTTGTCGGTAAGCGTCGATGCCGGTTTATCAGTCGTAGGCGACGTACTTGAAGACGCCTCACTTGACGCTGGCTTGGCTGGCGGTGATGCTGCCGCAGGCGTTGCGTTAGAGGTGCCGCCGCCTTTGCCACGTCGACGCGAACGGCCATTTCCGTTCCTGGGTGACTCGTTTGGCGACGTTGTCGCACCACCAGGAGGACGACTTGCTGCCTCGCTGGCGGGTGGAGGAGTAGTGGCTGACGCGGCAGTAGCATCCGATTTGACGCTGTCCTTGGACGCATCAGCGGACGTTTTTTGTACGTCTTCCTGCTCGTTTGGTTGTTTGCTCATCTGTCGCTAGCCCTTAATTAAGTTCCTTGATCGACATCGGCACCCTAAGGGTGACAG
The DNA here is from genome assembly GCF_052376775.1 of Halomonas sp. AOP43-A1-21. Classification (NCBI taxonomy): domain Bacteria; kingdom Pseudomonadati; phylum Pseudomonadota; class Gammaproteobacteria; order Oceanospirillales; family Halomonadaceae; genus Halomonas; species Halomonas sp. AOP43-A1-21. The sequence continues at coordinate 6,818 of NZ_JBQSWC010000007.1, forward strand.
GACCTGTTTAACGCAGCTGCCAGGGCAGCCGGCGTTGCTCCCGACGCCACCTTGAGGTCACAAAAACCCAGTGTACCGGCCAGTGTAGCTAAACGGCGACTGGAAACGATTAGCGGTTGGTTCAACGCTGTCTGATCACACCATTTTGCCAGATGTTCAAGCAGTTCGCCGCTAGTGACGATTAACGCTCGATAATCACCGGCTGCCAGGCGCGCCTGCATGGCTTCTGAAGGCGCTCGAAAAACCCGCCGATACACGGCAACCCGGGTAATCGTGGCACCGCGCTCGGCCAGGGTATCGGCCAACAGCGTGCGGCCGCCTTCACCCGCCACCAGCAACACCCGCTGGTTCGCGACATCCTTGAGCGAGGCAAGCGATAAAAGCGCCTCGCTGGTGTTTTCTCCGCTATTTTTTTCAGCATGCTTATTGCTAGTAGGCTGGTTATCAAAACCCGCTGGAGGTATACGTACTCTGACCCCAAGCTGGTTAAACAGTACGTCAGCCGTGGCATGGCCCACACTATAGTAATCAATGCCGACCGGCAGTTGCGGCCAGTAGCGGTCCAATGCGTCACTTAAATACTCGGCCGCGAAAGGGCTGATTACTACCACTTTGTCATACTGATCAATATTGAGCCAGATACTGCGCATGACAGGGTCTTCCGGTAAGGCTTCAAGCGCCAGTACGTCGAGCGATTCTACATAGGCACCCGCAGCACGCAGCGTATTGGCCAGTGCCTCACCCCGTTGACCCGGGCGGCAGATTAAAACCGGCTGTGTCATACGTTGTTGCCGTACACCTCGGCTAAAATTTCGCCTGCACCCTGGTCAAGCAGGTCTTCAGCAATACGTATTCCCAGCGCTTCAGGTTCATGAATCGAGCCACTGCCTTCGGCACGCAGTACTTCAGTGCCTTCGGGATTGCCGACAAGCCCACGCAGCCAAATCGTATCATTGGCTTTATTGAGTACCGCAAAGCCCGCGATGGGTACCTGACAACCACCTTCCAAGCGCGTATTCATGGCGCGTTCAGCGCGTACGCGTGTGGCCGTGTCTGGGTCATCCAGTGGGGCTAGCAGACCAATCAGCTCAGGGTCATGCAGGCGGCATTCGATGCCCAGCGCCCCTTGGCCACACGCAGGCAGGCACACTTCAGGCGGCAGTGCCTGGGCGATGCGCCCATCAAGCCCCAAGCGTTTTAAGCCGGAGGTCGCCAAAATAATGGCGTCAAATTCGCCATCGTCGAGCTTGGCCAGGCGGGTCTGCACATTGCCGCGTAGGTTAAGAATTTCCAGGTCGGGGCGTACTTCGCGTAACTGTAAACCACGGCGCAGGCTGGCAGTACCAATCTTGGCGCCCTCGGGCAATTCATCGACGCTTTTGTAGTGGTTGGATACAAAAGCATCCGTGGGATCAGCGCCTTCTAGAATCACCGAGAGCCCCAAACCCTCGGGAAACAGCATCGGCACATCTTTCATGGAGTGCACGGCGATATCCGCTCGACCGTCCAACATGGCGTCTTCCAGCTCTTTGACAAAAAGGCCCTTGCCGCCAATTTTGGAGAGGGGCGTATCGAGGATCTTGTCGCCTTTGGTGGAAAGCGCCACCAGTTCGACTTCCAAGCCCTCATGTGCCGCCATCAGGCGGTCGCGAACGTGTTCGGCTTGCCACATGGCCAGCTGGCTTTTCCGCGTGGCGATACGCAGTTTGGTGATGGATGACACGTTATTCTCCCTTTGCCGCTGACGCGGCGCGTCAAGCTATGATGTGTCTCATCATAAAGCACCCGGCCACACAGTAAAAATCAGCCGCTTTATTTAAGATAAGCGCCAGATGGTTGAAACGCCATTGAGCTAAATATGCCGTGCCTTTGAACTCAAGCATTCAGGGCAATGACTCTGTTACACTTTCCGCAATCGACTCTTTTGTTTTGTCAGCAGGATATGCCTCCGATGAGCCAAACTACGAATCAGTCCTGGGGCGGTCGCTTCAGCGAGCCCACCGATGCCTTTGTTGCGCGCTTTACAGCGTCTGTGACGTTTGACCAGCGCCTGGCGCGCCAGGATATTCAGGGCTCCATTGCCCATGCCACCATGCTTGCCCGCGTCGGTGTACTTACCGACGAAGAGCGCGATGCGATCATTAACGGTTTGACCGAGATTCAGGGTGAAATCGAGCGCGGCGAATTTAACTGGTCGGTACCGCTTGAAGACGTGCACATGAATATCGAAGCACGCCTGACCGACAAGATCGGCATTACCGGTAAGAAGCTGCACACCGGGCGTTCGCGTAATGATCAGGTCGCCACCGACATTCGCCTGTTCATGCGTGACGAGATCGACGTCATTGAAGTGGAATTGAAGCGTCTGCGCGAAGGCATGATCGAGCTTGCCGACCGCGAAGCCGACACTATCATGCCGGGCTTTACCCATCTGCAAACCGCCCAGCCGGTGACCTTTGGTCATCATCTGCTGGCCTGGCAGGAAATGCTTGCCCGCGACCACGAGCGTTTACTTGACTGCCGTAAGCGCGTCAACGTACTGCCACTAGGTGCTGCAGCACTTGCCGGTACTACGTACCCGATCGACCGCCACGTAACCGCTGAGCTTTTAGGCTTTGACCGCCCGGCGGAAAACTCGTTGGACGCCGTGTCGGATCGTGACTTTGCGATTGAATTCACAAGTTTCGCCAGCATCCTGATGATGCACCTGTCGCGCATGAGCGAAGAGCTTGTGCTGTGGACCAGCGCCCAGTTCAACTTTATTGACCTGCCTGACCGCTTCTGCACCGGCTCATCCATCATGCCGCAGAAGAAAAACCCCGATGTACCGGAGCTTGTGCGCGGTAAAACGGGCCGGGTATATGGTCATCTGATGGGCCTTTTGACGCTGATGAAATCGCAGCCGTTGGCCTACAACAAGGATAACCAGGAAGATAAAGAGCCGCTGTTTGATGCGGTGGACACGGTGCGTGACTGCCTGAAGGCGTTTGCGGATATGATCCCTGCCATCGAGCCGAAAAAAGACAGCATGTATGAAGCGGCGCGGCGCGGTTTCTCGACCGCGACCGACCTTGCCGACTACCTGGTCCGTCGTGGCGTTGCCTTCCGCGATGCCCATGAAATCGTCGGTCAGTCGGTTGCCTACGGCTTGAAGACTCAAAAGGATCTGTCAGAAATGAGCCTGGAAGAGCTGCAGCAGTTCTCCACTATCATCGAGCAGGATGTCTTTGACGTGTTGACGCTTGAAGGCTCGGTTGCTGCGCGTAACCATATCGGCGGGACTGCACCGGATCAGGTGCGTGCCGCGGCTCAGCGTGCCCGCGAAGCGCTTTCTTTACTGCAGGGGCAGGCATGAAAACGCTGGCATGTATCGCGATCATCGCGCTATTAGTCGCAGGCTGCGGTCAGAAAGGACCGCTTTACCTGCCCGAGGATACTTCGCCCGATAACGGTGCTGCCGAGCAGGCTGGGTAAGCGGCTGCAGGAGAAACGAGTTCATGGATCACTTTAACTATCGCGACGGCGTACTCTACGCCGAAGACGTACCGCTCTCACAGATTGCCCAAGAGCATGGTACGCCTTGTTACGTATACTCCAAGGCCACGTTTGAGCGCCATTTTCGCGCTTACACCGAGGCCCTGGGCAGCCATCCGCACCTGATTTGCTACGCGGTTAAAGCTAACTCCAACTTGGCCGTATTGGGTGTATTAGCCAAACTGGGTGCCGGGTTTGATATTGTTTCGGCTGGTGAGCTTGAGCGCGTATTAACCGCTGGCGGCGACCCTGCAAAAGTGGTGTTCTCCGGCGTTGCCAAGCAGCCCCATGAGATGGCCCGCGCGCTTGAGGTGGGTATCAAGTGCTTTAACGTCGAGTCGCGCCCGGAGCTTGAGCGCTTGAACGCCGTGGCAGGCGAGCTGGGTAAAGTCGCCCCGGTGTCGCTGCGTGTGAACCCAGATGTAGATGCGGGTACCCACCCGTATATTTCCACCGGGCTTAAGGACAACAAGTTCGGCATCGCGGTGGACGACGCGCTTGAGGTCTATGAGCTGGCGGCCAGCCTGCCGAATCTTCAGGTTAAAGGGCTTGATTGCCATATCGGCTCGCAGCTAACCGAAACCGCGCCGTTCCTGGATGCTCTGGAGCGCCTGCTGGTGCTTATGGAGCGTCTGCGCGAGCAAGGCATCGAGCTTGATCATCTCGATTTAGGCGGTGGCTTGGGCGTGCCTTACCGGGATGAAAAGCCCCCGCAGCCGTTTGATTACGCAAGCCAGCTTCTGGCTCGCCTGTCGCGCTGGGAAGGCGGCGAGAATCTGATGCTGCTGTTTGAACCGGGCCGCTCGATTGCCGCCAACGCAGGGGTTATGCTGACCCGCGTGGAGTTCTTAAAGCCCGGTGAAACCAAAAACTTCGCAATTGTCGACGCGGCCATGAATGACCTGATTCGCCCGGCGCTTTATCAGGCGTGGCAGGCCATTGTTGCGGTGGATACACGCAACACCCGGCAAACGGCCACTTACGATGTGGTTGGCCCGGTGTGCGAAACCGGCGATTTCCTGGGTAAAGAGCGTGAACTGGCGATTGCCGAAGGCGATCTTTTGGCGGTGCGCTCGGCGGGCGCTTACGGTTTTGTGATGGCCTCGAACTACAACAGCCGCCCACGTCCGGCGGAGCTGATGGTCGATGGCGATACCTGTCACGTGGTACGGCGTCGGGAAACCATGGAAAGCCTTTGGGCGGGCGAGGCGTTGCTACCCGAAGGAGCACGCTGATGCTTTTACACTTCACCAAAATGCACGGCCTGGGGAACGACTTTATGGTCGTGGACCTGGTGACCCAGCGTGCCCGGCTGCGTGAAGATCAGATTCGCCAGCTCGCTGATCGCCGCTTTGGGATTGGCTTTGATCAGCTTTTGATCGTTGAGCCGCCGCGCGACCCGGAAATGGATTTTCGTTACCGCATTTTCAATGCTGACGGCAGCGAAGTGGAAAATTGTGGCAACGGCGCGCGCTGCTTCGCGCGCTTTGTGCGCGACCAGCGCCTGACCCACAAGCATGAAATTCATGTGGAAACCGCCGGTGGTCCGCTGGTATTGAAAGTGCAGCACGATGGCATGGTACGCGTAGACATGGGCCGTCCCCGCTTCAGCCCGGCGGCACTGCCCTTTGAAGCCCCGGGCGACCAGCCGTTGCACGCGCTTGACGTAGCCGGTGAAACGCTGCAGGTCGGCGTGGTATCCATGGGTAACCCGCATGCCGTACTGCAGGTCGAAAGCGTTGAGCAGGCCCCGGTTGAACGCCTTGGGCCGTTGGTAGAAGCCCACCCCCGTTTCCCCAAGCGTGTTAACGTGGGCTTTATGCAGGTCCTTTCGCCCAACCAGATTCGTCTGCGGGTATTTGAACGTGGCAGCGGCGAAACCTTGGCCTGCGGCACTGGCGCGTGTGCCGCCGTTGCCAGCGGTATTCGTCAGGGCTTATTGAAAAGCCCGGTGAGCGTCCATCTACCCGGTGGCGAATTGACCATCGAGTGGCCTGACCCGGAAGCATCTCTGGTCATGGTCGGGCCTGCTACGCGCGTCTTTGATGGCCGCGTCGCGCTAATCAATGATGGTCGCGCTTAACTGATTCAAGGAGAACGGTGATGTCTCAAGCCCCTGAACCGCGCAAGACGCTCGATCCAGATCAAGTAGCATTTTGGCTTGCTCGTCATCCCGATTTTTTTGTAGGCCGTGAAGGACTGCTTCAGCAGCTTAAAGTCCCCCATCCGCATATTGATGGCGCAGTGTCGCTGCTTGAGCGCCTGGTGCTGGATTTACGCAAACGCGCGGAAACCGCAGAAGACCGCCTTGAGCACCTGCTGGAAACGGCGAGGCACAACGAGGCGCAGTATCGGCGCCTGCGGGAAACCCTGATGGTGCTGGTAGAGGCTGATGACCGCGACGCGTTGGCACAGGCCCTGGCCACGCAGTTAAGCGAGCGCTTTGATACTCCGGCAATGGCGCTGTGGTGCCCGGCCACGCTAAGCGATAATGAGCCAGCGATGCCCCAGCCGCCGCGGCATGTGCTGGACCAGCATGCCAGCGCGCGATTAGCCGCATTGTTAGACGGTAAAACCAGCCGCTGTGCCAAGCTGAGTGTCAGCGACTGGAAATGCTTGTTGCCGCATATCAAAGCGCCGCGCAAGGCGGGTTCCTGCGCTATTTCACGCCTTTCGGCAGGGGAGCCGCTAGGCTACCTGCTGTTGGCAAGCCCTAACCCCGAGTGCTATCGCGCCAGCATGGATACCCTGTTTACCGAGTATCTGGGCGATATCGTGGCACGCTTGTTGATCCGCCTGGGTCAGCATGGCTGAGTCGCCTATTGCGGTCGCCGTAACGAGCTACCTGGAAGGGTTAGCTCGTCACGCAAGCCCGGCCACGGTGGCGGCCTATCAGCAGGATTTGCGCGCCCTGTGCCGGTTTGCCGAGCAGCGTGAAATTGATGACCCAGCCACGCTGGACACTGCGCTACTGCGCGCTTTTCTAGGCACCGAGCGTAGCCGTGGGCTGGGAGCCCGCAGCCTTGCCCGGCGCCGTGCAGCACTGTCGCGCTTTGCCGATTATCTGGTTAAACAGGGCATTTTGGCCGATAACCCGGTCGGCCTGCTGCGTACTCCCAAACAGCCTAGCCATCTGCCGCGCCCGGTCGATGTCGATGCCCTCGCGCATTTTCTGGATAGCCCCCACGATGGCTCGCCTTTGGCGGTGCGCGATCAGGCGATGCTGGAGCTTTTTTACTCCAGCGGCTTGCGCCTGGCTGAGCTTGCGGCGCTTGATCTTCATGACCTGCAGGCCAGCCGTGTTCGGGTAATCGGTAAGGGAGGCAAGCCACGCCAGGTGCCCGTGGGACAGCGTGCCCAGCATGCCTTGGCTGACTGGCTAAGCTGCCGGGCAGCGATGGCGCCGGAAGGTGAAACGGCGCTGTTTGTCGGCAAGCAGGGCGCGCGGCTGGGGCACCGGGCGATTCAGAAACGCCTGGCCCAGCTCTCTGTCAGCCGCGGCTTGCCTGAGCATCTGCATCCTCACCGGCTGCGCCACTCGTTTGCCAGCCATCTGCTCGAATCAAGTCAGGATCTGCGCGCGGTTCAGGAGCTTTTAGGCCACGCTAATCTCTCCACCACCCAGGTATATACCCGACTCGACTGGCAGCATCTGGCGACCAGTTACGATTCCGCCCACCCACGCGCCAAGCGTCGCCCTTCTGGAAGTAAACCATGACCGCATTGCAAGCCATCACGTTTGATTTAGACGATACGCTTTGGGATAACCACGGGGTGATGCTGCGTACGGAGGAGGGGCACTACGCCTGGCTGCTTGAGGCGCTGAGCATATGGCGCGCCACGCGTCATGAGGCGCCGTTACCGCTGGGTTATGAAGAAGGCATCGCGGATTATTTACAGCGCCGTCAGCAGTTCGCCAAGGATGTGCCCGAGCGGCGCGGCGACTTTACCTGGCTGCGCCTGCGCGCGTTGGAAGCCCAGCTGGAAGCCGAAGACCTGCCGCGTAGTGCAGCTATTTTATGGGCGGCGGCGGCGATGAATGAGTTTCATCGCCTGCGCGTGCAGGTATCACCGCATCCAGAAGCGGCGGGGTTGCTGTCGGCGTTAAGCGAGCGCTACCAGCTTGCCGCTATCACCAATGGCAATATCCACCTCAAGCGTCAGCCGTTGGCGGCCTACTTTCCGGTGGCCATTGCCGCCGGCGAGCTTTTGGCCCCCAAACCTGATCACACGCCTTTTCTGACCGCACTCTCAAAGCTTAACGTCTCGCCAGAATGCGCCATGCATGTGGGTGACTCCTGGTCGGAAGACATTCTGCCTGCCCAGCAGCTGGGTATGCATGCGGTGTGGGTTTCAAGTGATACCGACCAGCCTTTGCCGCCCAGAGTGCACCGCATTGCGCATATTAAGGAACTGCCGGACGTGCTTGACCGGGTGGAAAGCTCACTGGCCTGAGGTGTCTTCCTCGGGCGTGTACAGCCACTGGTCGAGTTTCTGGGACAGCGTATCGACGCCATCACGCTTAAGCGACGAGAAAAGCTGCACTGACACTAAGTCTTCCCACTCTTTAAGCCGCGAGCGGACCTTTTGCAGCGCGGCGCTGGCGGGGCCTTTTTTCAGCTTGTCGGCTTTGGTCAGCAGAATATGCACCGGCATATTGCGTTGGTCGGCATAGCTCAGCATCATTTGGTCAAATTCGGTCAGCGGATGGCGAACATCCATTAACAGCACCAGGCCGCGCAGGCTGAAACGCCCGCGAAGGTAGTCAGACAGGTGCTTTTGCCATTCGATTTTGACGGCCTCGGGCACTTTCGCGTAGCCATAGCCGGGTAAATCGACTAAGCGTAGCGATTCATTGTTCATTACGCTGAAAAAGTTGATCAGCTGGGTGCGACCCGGCGTGCGCGAGGTACGTGCCAGGCCGTTTTGCTGGGTTAGCGCATTGATCGCGCTGGATTTACCTGCGTTCGAGCGTCCCGCAAACGCCACTTCAGCACCCGTGTCGTCCGGGCAGGTCGCCAGCGTCGGCGCGCTGATGACAAAGCTGGCGGTGTGGTAGTTCAGCCGAACGACGGGGCTATCTTGGGGGGTGGACATGAAATGAATCCTGAAATCGAACCTATAAAACAGTTTGCGTTAACCACGCGTATAATGGCGCGGCACGCTGCGCTGCGACGAATGACCCCGTCAGGCAGGTCAAGCGTTCTGCCAAAGCGGTGATACCTGTGGCCTGGGGCGCTAGTGTACCACCGCGCTTAAGCCAACCGCGACTAATCGGCATGCTGTTGGTTTGGCTTGAATCGGGATGGGTAAACGGTGCCTACCCAGGCGGCGCGAGAACCCTCCATCATTCAACAGGCTAGTGAGTTTGTATGCTAGTTCTCATGCGAGTTGTGATGAGGGTTGTGATGAACGTTTTTATGAAAGTATTTATGAAAGTATTTATGAAGGTTTTTATGAAAGTATTGTCGGCGGGTTTAGTGGCTATCTTGAGTAGTGCGGCAAGCGCCTATGCCCAGCCCGAGGCCGACCCAGTTGCGGGTCAGCAAAAAGCCCAGACGTGTGCGGCTTGCCATGGCCCAGCCGGTATCAGCCCTGTTGAAATCTTTCCTCACCTGGCGGGCCAACAAATGTCCTATCTGGCCAAGCAAATCATGGATATTCGTGATGGCGAGCGCATCGTGCCTCAGATGATGGGCATGGTGGATGATTTTTCCGATCAGGATGCCTGGGATGTGGCGGCCTATTACGCCGAGCAGCAAGCCAACCTGGGCCATGCCAAGGCCGATGATGCGGCTCTGTTGGCACGCGGAGAAGCGCTTTACCGCGCAGGCGACAGCCGCCTGGGTATCCCTGCCTGTAGCGCGTGCCATACGCCTACCGGGGCGGGCATCGGTAGCGCCGTTTATCCAGCCATTGCCGGGCAGTATCCTGCCTATACCATTGCCACGTTACGCGCCTTTGCCTCAGGCGATAGGACTAACGATCCTAATGACAGCATGCACGATATTGCTACAAAACTAAGCGATGCTGACATGCAGGCCTTGGCTAACTATCTCTTGGGTCTGCATTAAGGTTTGTTTACTTAATTAATCCGGTTTCCTATCAGCAGGGGAACCTGATAGCGTTATTAGTAGTCCCAGCTTTCGCTTACCCTTGGAGAATTGTCGCTATGATCAAAACGTTATTGGTTGCCCTGACGGGTTTAAGTCTTTCGGCGGCCGTCAGTGCTCAGGAATTGGTAGAAGGCAAAGACTACACGCTGCTGGAATCACCGGTCGCGACCCAGGCCGATGAAGATCAGATCGAAGTTACCGAAGTTTTCTGGTTTGGCTGCCCGCACTGCTACCGCCTGCAAACACCCGTCAACGAGTGGTATGACACATTGGAAGACGATATCAGCGTAGTCCATATGCCGGCGACCATGGGCGGCAACTGGAACACTCACGCCACGGCTTTTTACGCGGCGGAGTCGTTAGGCATTGAAGAAGACCTGCATGCTGATTTTTTTGATGCGATCCATCAGGATGGCCGCAAGCTGACCGATTCCGACGAGATTGCCGAGTTCTTTTCCGACTACGGGGTAAGTGAAGAGGACGCTAAAAAGGCGTTAACGTCTTTTAGCGTACGTAGCGACGTCAACAAGGCCAATAGCCGCATGCGCGAAATGCGCCTGATGGGCGTGCCTGCGCTGGTGGTTGATGGCCGCTTTGTGGTAACGCCAAGCTCAGCCGGTAGCCTTGAGAACATGCCGCAAGTCGCTGAAGCGCTTATCGAGCGTGTACGCACGGAGCGCGAGCAATAAGGTTTTTTTAAACCAGGGAGTCAGGTGATAAGCAGATGGTCGATATGACAGCGATGAACCAGGGAGCCGGGCCATTGCCTCTGCGAGAGCGGGGGCATCTTCGCCTGCTGACCTTTAATTTACAGGTCGGTATTCAGACGTCTGCTTATCATCACTATTTCACTCGTAGCTGGCAGCACTTCTTGCCTAATCCTCAGCGGGTAAAACGCTTGGATATCATGGGGGATGTGCTGGGTCAGTTTGATGTGGTGGGCCTTCAGGAAGCCGATGGCGGCAGCTTTCGCTCCAGCCGTATTAACCAGGTAGAGTATCTGGCAGCCAAAGCCGGATTTCCCCACCACTTTCAGCAGTTGAATCGCAATTTGGGGCGTATTGCCCAGCACAGTAACGGGCTGCTTTCGCGTCTGGTGCCCTCCAAAATTGAAGAGCATCGCTTGCCTGGTATGCTGCCTGGCCGCGGGGCGATACATGTGCGGTTTGGCAACGGCCCCGATGCGCTGCATATCTTTATTGCGCATCTGGCACTTAGCCACCGGGGACGGGTACTCCAGCTTAACTACTTAAGCGAGATTATTGAGCCACTTCGTCATGTGGTCGTCATGGGGGATCTCAACTGTACTCCGGATCAGTTGCATGCCCATGAGCGATTCAGCACCTCGCTGCCGTTGCACCCGGTCAAGCCGCTGCTCAGCTACCCCTCCTGGCAGCCCCGGCGTGCGCTTGACCATATTCTGCTCTCGCAAACTCTGGAAGCGGCGGAAGTGCGGGTGATGGATCATCTATTTTCCGACCACTTGCCTATCGCCGTGGATTTACCGCTTCCAGCGGCCTGTTTGCTGGCTATTGAACAGGCCGCGCCTTCGGTTTCATAAGTCGCTTAGCGGTAATAAAAGGTCGCACAAGCGCGCTTGGGGGATGACGTTCGGCCCAGAATCAGCGATGATTCTGGGCCGTTTTCTTTTCCAGGACATTTAACATGCTCGTCAATGCCCATGAGCCGCGCCTGCTACGCTGGCTCGACTGCGTGACTGAGGGAGTGGGTCGGGCCATTGCCTGGCTGGTTGTGATCATGATGCTTGTGCAGTTCGCCATCGTCGTGCTGCGCTATATCTTCGGTATCAACAGTATCGTGATGCAGGAATCCGTGATGTACATGCACGCCGCTGTGTTTATGCTCGGTGCGGGATGGACGCTACGCCACGATGGTCATGTACGGGTGGATATCTTTTACCGCAAGATGTCAGACCGGGGCCGTGCATGGGTCGACCTGCTCGGCACGCTGTTCTTGCTGATTCCGGTCATGTCGTTTATTGCCATTTCAAGCTTCCACTATGTGATTACCAGCTGGGCCATTATGGAGCGCTCGGGGGATGGCGGCATTCCGGCCGTGTTTCTGCTTAAAACGCTGATTCTGGTCATGGTGGGACTGCTGCTGTTACAGGCGGTCGCGCAGCTTATTCGTCAGGTACTGATTATTCGCGGCAAGCTATCCGGTTCTGCCCCTGTGCATGAGGAGATGGTCTAGTGCTGGCGACTCTATTGGAAGGTATGCCGCTGTTGCTGTTTGCCACGGTATGCGGCGTCTTGATGCTGGGTTATCCGGTGGCGCTTTCACTGGCAGGAACGGCGCTGGCCTTCGCCGGATTAGGCTTTCTGCTCCAGTCGATGGGTGTGCCGGTGCACTTTGAGGCGCGCTGGATGGGCTCTATGCCTAATCGGATTTACGGCATCATGACGAATAACACCTTGCTGGCGGTGCCTTTATTCGTGCTGATGGGCGTGCTGCTTGAGAAGTCACGGGTGGCAGAAACCCTGCTGGACGCGATGACCATGGCGTTTGGTGCCCTGCGCGGCGGCTTGGGTATTGCCGTGGTATTGGTGGGCATGCTGCTGGCGGCGTCTACCGGTATTGTGGGGGCCACAGTCGTTACCATGGGCCTGCTCTCGCTACCTACCATGCTCAAGCGCGGCTACTCGCCGTCACTGGCGACTGGCACTATCTGCGCGACGGGCACCCTAGGCCAGATCATTCCGCCCTCCATCGCCCTGGTGCTGCTGGGTGACGTACTAAACAATGCCTACCAGCAGGCCCAGCTCTCCATGGGTACCTGGAGCCCCAAGACACTCTCTGTGGGCGATTTGTTTATCGGCGCGCTGGTGCCCGGCCTGCTGCTAGTGGTCGCCTATATTATCTATCTGCTTGTGGTGGCGTGGCTAAAACCCAGCACGGCTCCGGCGGCGGATCGAGAAGCGTTGATGGAAGAGCTTGGGCATACCGGCAGCATCTGGCCGCTACTGTTGAAGGGGCTTTTACCGCCCGTGCTGCTGATTATAGCCGTGCTGGGCTCGATCTTGGGCGGCTTTGCAACGCCCACGGAAGCTTCGGCAGTGGGCGCATTCGGTGCGTTGGTGCTGGCTGCGGCCAACCGGAGGTTAAGCTTTTCAATGCTGGGCGAAGTGGTGCGTTCCACCGCTCAGGTGACCAGCATGGTGTTTTTGATCCTGATTGGTGCGGCGCTATTTTCGCTGGTGTTCCGGGCGTTTGGCGGCGAAGAGCTGGTCAACCATATGTTTGATTCCATGCCGGGTGGCGTTTTGGGCGCGACCATTGTGGTGATGCTAGTGATCTTCTTACTCGGGTTTATTCTCGACTTTATCGAGATCACCTTTGTGGTGGTGCCAATTGTCGGCCCGGTGCTGCTCGCCATGGGGCTTGATCCTATCTGGCTAGGCATCATGATCGCCGTTAACCTGCAAACGTCGTTTTTGACCCCGCCGTTTGGGTTTGCGCTTTTCTATCTGCGCGGCGTTACTCCGCAAAGCGTGCCTACTTCGGCCATCTACCGTGGGGTTATTCCGTTTATCGTCATGCAGCTGGCAATGCTGCTGGCGCTGGCGCTATTCCCAGGGCTCGCCACCTGGCTTCCGTCGGTTATTTAGGAGACCCCATGACAAATAGTGTCAATGTATTGACGATTGCGGGCTCCGACCCTTCGGGAGGTGCCGGACTGCAAGGGGATCTAAAGACATTTTCGGCGCTCGGTGTCTATGGTACGAATGTTATTACCGCCGTGATTGCGCAAAATACCTGTGGTGTTGCTTCAGTGTATCCGGTGTCGCCTCAGGCAATCCGCGAACAGCTCGAGACGCTGCTCAATGACGTTAAGCTGGATGCAGTTAAGATCGGTATGGTGGCCAGCCGTGAAGTGGCTGAGGTAATTGCCGAGGTACTAGGCCAACGCCGTCCGCGCTGGATTGTGCTCGACCCAGTCATGGTCGCCAAAAGCGGTGATATTTTGGTCGATGATGCGGGGATTCATGCGGTGCGCGATATCCTGGTGCCGCTTGCCGATGTCATCACGCCTAATCTGCCGGAAGCGGCGGTGCTGCTGGATACCCCCTCTCCCGAGAGCCTTGAGGCCATGGAGTTGATGTTGCCGGGCCTGACTCGCTTGGGTGCGCCCTATGTCGTACTCAAGGGCGGGCACCTGCGCGGCGAAACCTGCCCCGATCTGCTAGCGACACCGACTAGCCATGAATGGCTGCCTGCCTCACGCATTCAGACCGATAACCTGCATGGCACCGGCTGTGCACTGTCGTCTGCGATTGCCGCCTGTTTGGCAAAGTTGCCGGCTGACGCCCCTGACGATGCGACTGTCGCCGCCATTGGTGATGCCAAGCGGTGGCTGCATGCCGCGCTTGAAGCCAGCGTGCGTCTTAGCGTGGGTAAAGGCCGTGGGCCGGTACATCACTTTCATGCCTGGTGGTAATGCGCTTCAAGTGCGCTTTAAAAACTAAATGCACTTTAAAACGTACTTTGAAACGTACTTAGCTTGCGGGATATGGCTTCGCCCACCATGCTGAGGGGTGTCTGTGTGACGACGACTGCCTAACGGTTTGGATGCTTGTTCGAGGAGCGTTATGCCATGACCCGCACGTTTGTGTTTGCCACCGACCTCTCCGCTGATAATCGCGCTGGCTTCGCCCGCGCACTGCGCCTTGCGTATGCCCAGCACGCCCAGCTAGACGTACTGCACGTACTCGACCCCTATCTACCGGCCCATCTGCTTCAGGCGCTGGAGCAGGCGGTAAACGAGCATATTGGCGCCACACTGACCGATATCCGCGAAGACTATGCGCTTGAAGCGCCCAAAACCGTAGTGCAAACCGTGATTGGTGAGCCCCATGTGGAAATTGTGCGTAAGGCCCATGAGCAGCAGGCAGAACTCATTGTGCTGGGCATGCACCGTAAGCGGGGCCAGCCAGAACTGCTGGCGGGCACCACGCTGATGCGCGTATTGCGCAGCGCGCCATGCCCGGTGGTGGTAGTGCGCCACGTACCTACCCAACCCTGGCAGCACATCCTGATTCCGGTAGATTCCTATTTGGCCGCACGCCAGACCCTGATCGAGGCGTTAAACCGCTTCCCCGAAGCCAAGTTGACGTTGCTCCACGCCTGGACGCTGCCGGGTGAAGGCGAGCTTGGCTCAGAGGTCTATTACGCTCAGTGGCGCGAGCAGGAAGTGGCGCGCTTGCGTGAGATGCTCAACAGCGAAATAGCGTGCCTGGTACAAGATAGAGACGGCGCCCCCGATATCGAGCTGGTACTCGAACCTGGCACACCGTGCGATGTCGTCAAAGACTATATCAAGTGCCACTCGCCTGATTTGGTGATAATGGGCAGCCGAGGCCAGCCTTATCACACCAGCCAGCTAACCCTGTCGCTGCTGAGTGAGCCGCACTGTGACTTGATGCTGTATCGTGCCTGGTAAGACTGGCGAGAAAGGTATAGGTACACTAAACCTTTTAGCTTATCAGGAGAGGGAGCGTTGAAGGTACTCATACAGCGAGTTAAGCAGGCGAGCGTAGTGGTGGAAGGGCAGACAATCGGCGCCATTGATCAGGGGCTTTTAGCGCTGGTCGGCGTTGAGCGAGACGACAGCGACGCCGCGGTTGAAAAAATGCTGCATAAGCTTTTGCACTACCGCGTGTTTAGCGATGCCGACGGCAAGATGAACCTAAATCTTCAGCAGATCAACGGCGGATTGCTGCTGGTCTCGCAGTTTACCTTGGCCGCCGAGACGCGAAAGGGCCTGCGCCCCGGCTTTTCCAGCGCCGCTGCCCCGGCTGAGGGAGAGCGGCTATTTAATCAGCTGGTTGCCAAGGCCCAGTCAGCCTGGCCGAACGTCGCCACCGGACAATTTGGCGCCGATATGCAGGTGGCGCTGGTTAACGACGGGCCGGTTACCTTTTTACTAGAAAGCTAGACTGAGTGCGAAAAGCCCTGCGCTAAGCGTTTTCACTGGCAAGAAGCTCCGCCTCCATGGCTTCCAACGACTCTTCAGCCGCTAACCACTGCTGCTCGGCACGGTCTAATCCGGCCTTGATATCAGCCTGTTTAGCGAGCACTTCCGTCAGTTGGGCTTTGCGGCTGCTGTCGGTGTATAGCTCGGGGTCGGCCAGGATGGTTTCTACTTCTTCCAGCGCTGCCTGCGCCTTTTCCATGGTTTTCTCAGCCTGGTCGCGCTCCTTTTTCAGCGGACGCAGCTTTTCGCGCAGTTCAGCGGCCGCCTTGCGTGAGGCTTTGCGCGCCTCGCGGCTATCGCCACTGGGCTGCTGGTTCTGGCGCTCGGCTTTTTCGCTGCGCGAATCGCGGCGGCTCTCTTCAAGGCGCGCTTTTAACCACGCGCGATAATCCTCAAGGTCGCCGTCGAACGGTTCAACCCGATTGTCCGCCACGCACCAGAACTCATCGACCGTAGCTCGCAGCAGGTGACGGTCGTGAGATACCAGAATGACCGTGCCTTCAAAACCGGCCAGTGCCTCGGTAAGCGCTTCGCGCATTTCCAGGTCCAGGTGGTTGGTAGGCTCATCCAGCAGCAGCAAATTGGGCTTTTGCCAGGCGACCAGCGCCAGTGCCAGGCGCGCCTTTTCACCGCCTGAGAACGTGGCCACTTCGCCAAAGGCGTCATCGCCCTTGAAGCCAAAGCCGCCCAGGAAGTTGCGAATCTCCTGGTCGCTGGCTTTAGGGGAAAGGCGCTGGACATGCACAAACGGGGTCGAGGTGACGTCCAGGCCTTCCAGCTGGTGCTGGGCAAAGTAGCCAATCGCCAGGTGCTCGCCGGGGATGCGCTTGCCGTTTAACAGTTCAAGCTCACCGGTCAGGGATTTGATCAGTGTCGATTTGCCTGCCCCGTTAGGCCCCAGCAGACCAATACGGCTGCCCGGCAGCAGGGTGATATTGACCTTGTCGAGCTGAACGGTGTCGCGCTCTTTGCCCCGGTAGCCCAGCTGGGCCTGGTCGAGCACCAGTAGCGGGTGCGAGGTCTTATCGGCGGCCGGTAGCGTAAAGTGAAAGGGCGAATCAACGTGGGCGACGGCAATGTCTTCCATGCGCTCCAGCATTTTTACCCGGCTTTGCGCCTGCTTCGCTTTGGTTGCCTGCGCCTTGAAGCGGGTAATAAACCGCTCGATCTCTTCCCGGCGGGCCTGCTGCTTTGCCGCTTCCGCCTGCTGCAACGCCAGCTTCTCGGCACGGGTGCGTTCAAAGCGGGAGTAGTTGCCTCGGTACAGCTCCAGCGTTTGGTGGTGCATATGCACGATGTGGTCACATACCGCATCCAGAAAATCGCGGTCGTGAGAAATCAGCAGCAGCATGCCGGGGTAGCGGGTCAGCCACTGTTCAAGCCAGAGCAGCGCGTCGAGGTCCAGGTGGTTGGTAGGCTCATCGAGCAGCAGTAAATCCGAGGGCATGAACAGCGTACGCGCCAGATTGACGCGCATCCGCCAGCCGCCGGAAAAGTCGGATAGCGGGCGCGCCAGGTCAGCCTGCATAAAGCCAAGCCCCACCAAAAGCTGTGCGGCGCGAGACTCGGCGCGATAGCCATCCAGGGTTTCGATTAGCCCGTGAAGCTCGGCTTCGCGATGTGCTTCGCCCGCCTGTTGGGCGGCCAACAGCGCGGCCTCTGCTTGACGCAGGGCATGATCACCGTCGAGAACATATTCAATAATCGGGCGGTCAAGCGCCTCTACTTCCTGCGCCATATGCGCAATGCGCTGGCCGCCGCTCATTTCAACGTCGCCTTGGTCAGGGCCCAGTTCATTCAGCAACAGCTTGAATAAGCTCGATTTACCAGCGCCATTTGCCCCGATAATGCCTGCCTTGATGCCATCATGTAGCGTTAGGTCAGCGTTATCGAGTAGCGTTTGCTTGCCGCGTTGCAGGGCGACTTGGCGCAGTGCGATCATGCTCTCTCCCTAAAAAGTGGGTAAACCAATGCTTGATTCTAACCGATTGCGCCGCTTGGAGCAGGCGCCGCTATGGGATTTTGCCCTAGCGTTTTATGCCGAGCCCGGTATAGAGAGCGCCTGCCTGACATTGCAGGACTCGCTTGGTGTGGATGTATGCGAGATTTTATTGCATAGCTGGCTGTTTGTGCATGGGTTTGAGGCGCGACCCTATGCCCTTGCAGTAGAGCGTGAAGAGCGCAATATTTGGCAGCGCGAGATAACCCAGGTATTGCGTCATTTGCGGCGCACGTTAAAGCCACAGGCGCTGCAAAGTTCATCTATTGCCACTCTTCGCCAAACCATTCAGCAGGCCGAACTCCAGGCCGAACGTGAGAACCTTCAACGCTGGCAAACATGGGCGATGCAGATGTTTGAAAACAATCCGCATTTAACAAAACGTGCTGAAAATATACAAAATGTTGCACAATGGCTGCAGGATAGGCTGTTTTTCGGCGAACTTGACAAGCATTGTCCGTCTGGGCAAAGCGCGCGCGAGAGCGTGTCGCAAGCCTGGCAAACCCTGGCCGCCCGGCTTGACCGCTTTGAATGAGCGCGCTAGCCTAAAATCAAGCTGCTTTTGATTAACCATTCGTTATACGTCCGCTGGCTGACAGCAGTGAATAACGTTTATGCAGGTCAGCGAAGGTAAAACCAATCGTTAAAGTGCGTTTCTCAACGCTGAAAACAAAAGCAGAATCTTGCGCACTCGTATCGCGCTTACCACTGCAAGGGGAACATCGCATGAAGGCAAGCAAGTTAATAACGACGGCTAGCGTCGGCGCATTGCTGTTGGGCATGACAGCAGCTGCACAGGCGGATAACTGGCGCTACGCGCATGAAGAGTACGAAGGCGATGTACAGGATGTGTTCGCCTACGCGTTCAAAGAATATATCGAAGAGAATTCCGACCACACGCTGCAGGTTTACCGTTTTGGCGAGTTGGGCGAGTCGGACGACATTATGGAGCAGACGCAAAACGGCATCCTCCAGTTTGTTAATCAGTCGCCTGGTTTTACCGGTGCGCTGATTCCTGAAGCGCAGATTTTCTTTATTCCCTACCTTCTGCCTACGGATGAAGAAACGGTCCTCACGTTCTTCGACGAAAGCAAAGCCATCAATGAAATGTTCCCTGAGCTTTACGCCGAGCAAGGCCTTGAGCTTTTGAAAATGTATCCTGAAGGTGAAATGGTCATCACCACTAACGAGCCGATCAGCTCGCCAGAGGATATGAACAATAAAAAAATCCGTACCATGACCAATCCGCTGCTTTCCGAAACCTACGATGCATTTGGCGCAACACCGACGCCGCTGCCGTGGGGTGAAGTGTATGGCGGTCTGCAAACCGGTATTTTGGATGGTCAGGAAAACCCGATTTTCTGGATCGAGTCAGGCGGCCTGTACGAAGTCTCTCCGCACCTGACGTTTACCGGCCACGGTTGGTTCACAACCGCGATGATGGCAAACCAGGACTTCTATGAAGGTCTTTCTGAAGAAGACCAGCAGTTGGTTCAAGACGCATCCAATGCTGCTTACGACCACACTATTGAGCACATTAAAGGCTTGGCCGAAGAAGCGCTGGAGAAAATTCAGGCCGCTTCCGATGAAGTGACCGTTACTCGTCTGGATGAAGAGCAGATCCAGGCATTCCGTGATCGCGCGCCGCAAGTGGAAGAAGCCTTCCTCGAAATGACCGGAGAAGACGGTGCTGAGCTGCTTGAGCAGTTCAAAGCCGACCTTGAAGCCGTCAGCAACGAGTAACCGTAACATTTCCGCTTTGGCGGATAGGGTGACTCATCAAGGGGCAGCCAGGCTGCCCCTTTTTTATGGGCCTAAGGGCGCTGAGAGCAGGCTTGAAAAGTGTAGAAAGCGTTGGAGAATAGTTTTCCAATCTTGACGCAAAAAAGCCAAGCACCCGTTACGCTAAGAAAGTGGCGATGCGGTTTCATCACTACTGGTTTCATCACTACTTTTTCACTATCGCTATTTCATCAATGCAATCGTGAGCGTGGAATGATCATGATGTTGAGCGGGCTGTGAGCGGTTGTAAGCCACAGCCATGCTGCCAAAGGGGGAGTCCTGCCATGACCGATGAAGAATCCGAAAAGAACTACCACTCAGGTTTACCCGGCATATTAGGGATAATCGACAATGCAATTAGCAAAATCGAGTCAGTGATTCTGGCGCTAGGGGTTTTGCTAATGGCGCTGAATACGGTTACCAACGTTGTGGCCCGTTTTGTGTTTGGCAACAGCATTATGTTTTCCGGCGAGCTTAACCGCATTCTAATCATCATGATTACGTTTGCCGGTATTGGCTATGCGGCGCGCCATGGGCGTCACATTCGTATGTCGGCAATTTATGATGCGTTGCCGGTAGGTGGGCGCAAAGCTCTCATGATCTGTATTGCGCTATTTACCTCGATGATCATGTTCTTTCTACTTTATTACTCTGTCGTTTATATCCTGGATCTGTATAGCAAGGGGCGGGTGCTGCCCTCGCTAAGCTTGCCGGTCTGGATTATTTACCTGTGGGTGCCAATGGGTTTTTTGATCACCGGTATCCAATACCTGCTGACCGCGATCAAAAACTTCACTTCGCATGATGTGTATCTCTCAACCGGCGTTGTGGACGGTTATAAAGATACTGAAACCGAAGTTTGACGTAGGGCATCGCACTCTAGGGGAATAGTTATGACGACAATAATGGTAGTCACCATGATTGCCCTGCTGCTGCTGGGCTTTCCAATGATGGTGCCGCTGATTACGGCGGCAATCATCGGCTTTTATATGATGTTTAATGGCTTCGGCCAAATGGATACGCTGATCCAGCAAATGATGGCGGGCATTCGTCCAGCGTCGCTGATTGCCGTGCCCATGTTTATTCTCGCCGCGGATATTATGACGCGCGGCCAGTCAGCTAACCGTCTGATCGATATGGTGATGTCGTTTATCGGCCATATTAAAGGCGGGCTTGCGGTAAGCACGGCGGCGTCTTGCACGCTTTTTGGCGCTGTGTCCGGTTCCACCCAGGCTACAGTGGTGGCGGTTGGTTCGCCGCTGCGCCCGAAAATGCTGAAAGCGGGCTACTCCGACTCATTTACCCTGGCACTGATAATCAATGCCAGCGATATTGCGTTTCTGATCCCGCCGAGTATCGGCATGATCATCTACGGGGTTATTTCAGGCACTTCGATTGGTGAGCTGTTTATCGCCGGTATTGGGCCAGGATTGCTGATTTTGTTCATGTTTTCAGCCTACTGTATCGTTTACGCGATAGTCAAAGACGTACCCACGGAAGAGCGTGCCAGCTGGAAGGAGCGCGGCGTTGCCGTGCAAAAGGCGCTTTGGCCGCTGGGCTTCCCGGTTATTATCGTCGGTGGGATTTATGGGGGTATTTTCAGCCCCACCGAGGCCGCTGCCGCCTGTGTGCTTTACGCCATTCTGCTGGAGTTTGTGGTATTTCGTTCGCTCAAAATGAACGATATCTATGCCATCGCCAAGTCCACCGGTTTGATTACGGCCGTGGTGTTTATCCTGGTGGCGGTAGGCAACAGTTTCTCGTGGATCATATCCTTTGCTCAGATCCCCCAGGCGATTTTGGAATCGGTCGGGGTGAATGACGCAGGGCCGACCGGCGTTCTGATCGCGATTTGTATCTCCTTCTTTATCGCGTGCATGTTCGTTGATCCTATCGTGGTCATTCTGGTTTTAACGCCTATCTTTGCTCCCGCTATTGCGGCGACAGGCCTGGACCCCGTACTGGTGGGTATCCTGATTACATTGCAGGTGGCCATAGGATCGGCGACACCGCCGTTTGGGTGCGATATCTTTACCGCCATTGCGATCTTTAAGCGGCCTTACTGGGAGGTTATTAAAGGCACGCCTCCGTTTATCTTTATGCTGATCCTGGCGGCCGCACTGCTGATTATGTTTCCGCAAATTGCGCTGTTCCTGCGTGATGTGGCCTTTCGCTAACTTTCCACAAGGAGAATTGCATGTTTAATCGCATTTTAGTCCCGGTGGATGGATCAAAAGGGGCCATCAAAGCACTCGACAAGGCGGTTGGGCTACATATGCTAACGGGCGCCGAGCTGTATTTCCTGTGTGTATTCAAGCATCACAGTTTGCTTGAGGCGTCGCTTTCTATGGTACGCCCAAGCCAACTGGATATACCCGATGACGCGTTAAAAGAGTACGCTACCGAGATTGCCGTGCATGCCAAGTCCTACGCGATCGATAGGGGAGCTGAAAGTAGCTGCGTTCGCGCTTTTGTGAAAGGTGGGCGCCCGTCACGCACAATCGTCCGCTTTGCCTGGAAGCGGGAGTGCGATTTAATTGTGATTGGTGCGCAGGGCACCAACGGTGAAAAAAGTATGCTGTTAGGTAGCGTTTCTCAACGGGTGGCCGGTGCGGCCCACTGTCCGACGCTCGTTGTGTAATCTGGTGCAAACCTCTGGATAAACACGCTGTCCTATTTTTTGAAGTACTCTAAATATTTTTGAAGCACCCTAAATATGGCGTATCACGCCGACGAATAAGGTTATTTTTTAATGAAAACACTGCTCTCTACAACGGCCCTGACCAGTCTGCTTTTGGTGGCGCCTTTTGTTGCCGCCGCCCCTGATACAGACGAGCAGCGTCTTGCCTACAGCCTTGGCGTTACGCTTGGCGAAAGCATGAAGGCCGATATCGAAGACCTGGACCTGGACGCGTTTAACGATGGCATGCGCGACGTGTTCGAAGACAATGACTTGGCACTCAGCGAAGATGAGATGGTTGAGTCGATCATGGCCTTCCAGGCACGCTCGCAAGAAGCGCGTGAACAAGAAGCGGCCGAAATGGCCCAGCTAAACCAGGAAGAAGGCGATGACTTCCTGGCGGAAAACGCCGAGCGTGAAGGTATTGAAGTAACCGAGTCGGGCCTGCAGTACGAAGTGCTGGAGTCGGGCGATGGTGAAACACCTGGGCCTGAAGATACCGTGGAAGTGAACTACGAAGGTATGCTGCTCGATGGCACCGTATTTGATAGCTCGTTTGAGCGTGGTGAACCGGTAAGCTTCCAAGTCAATCAAGTGATTGAAGGCTGGCAGGAAGCCCTGCAGCTGATGAGCGTTGGCGACAGCTGGATGCTATACATTCCCGCTGACCTTGCCTACGGTGAACACGGCCAGGGCCCGATTGGCCCCAACGAAATGCTTACCTTCCGCGTTGAACTGCTAGGCGTCGAATAACCTATGTTCCTGGCCCCAGTGGTTGCCCGTTACACCAGTTTCATACTCTTGGTAGGCGGGCCTCTGGTGGCCAGTGCTGCTGAAACACCTGATCGCTTGCCTGCGCTAAATGCAATGGCTGAACAGGCAAGCGTAGTAGGCGTATCTTCGGGTGGTTATATGGCCACCCAGTTAGCGGTTGCCTGGCCTGAGCGCTTTAGTGGCGTTGGGGTACTGGCGGCGGGGCCTTGGGGGTGTTCCCAGGGTTCGCTAAGCGTGGCGCTTAGTCAATGCATGATGACGCGTGGTGGCCTGCCTGATCTTGAGGATCTTGAAGACCGCCGCGAGCGTTATACGCAAAACGAGCAGGCGGGCGATCAGGCAGCCCTTGGCAAGCTAAGAGCTTTTATCTGGCATGGCGGTGCGGATAACGTTGTTGATCCCGAACTGGTTGAGCTTTTGGCCGGGCAGTGGCGGCAGTGGCTGGCAGCGCCTGAACAGTTAAAGGTCGTGCGCAATCCAACAGCAGGACACGGCTGGCCGGTGCGTCTTCACGAAGAGGAGACGGTTGGCCCCCATGAGCTGGGGAACTGCCGTCAGGGCGGGGGAAGCCATGTGCTCGCCTGCGATGAAGACGTCGCCCGCGAAATGCTCGACTGGCTATACCCAGAGCGCGAAACGGTGAGTCCAGAGTCAGGTGAACTGGTCGCGTTCGATCAGTCAGAGTTTGCCGTCAAGGGGCTGGCGGATACCGGGTATCTATTTATCCCCGCTTCCTGTGAAGATGAAGCCTGCCCGGTCACGATTGCCCTGCACGGCTGCCAGATGAGCACTAATGCCATCAATGACACCTTCGTCAGTCACAGTGGATTAAATCACTGGGCCGCAAGGCATCGCCAGGTAGTGCTTTACCCGCAAATCGACAGTAGCTTATCCAATCCGCAAGGGTGTTGGGATTGGTGGGGATATGCCGAAAGCCTTTGGCAGCAGAATCCGCTCCACGATACCCGTGAAGGCAGCCAGGTGAGCGCGCTGATAGCCATGCTCGACCGATTGCAAACGGCCTCTATCGACGCCGACTAAGCTTTTTTCTGGCACATTAACGTCAAGCCGACTTTGATCTCCCTTTTGGGATATCAAGGATGACGCGTGCCTGCCATAGGCATAATGGCTTGAGAGGCGGCTTTTGCCGATCTGTCGATATTGATCTGCAGTGTTAACCTCCCCCCATCGCCCAAAATAGCTGAGCAGGCCTGACCATTAAGGTCGCAGATAGCCATTGTGAGGTGCCCCGCAGTCGGGTGGCCATCGTGCAGACGATGAAAAAACACATACCAAGTACAGGCCGCCAGCGCTAAGGCGGTGGTCAAAATCAGTACCTTGAGTCCCTTAAAACCCGCAAAGTAAGCAGGTTGAGGCAGTATTTTCATGGCAGAATATCGCTACGCAAGCCGTCAGACGGGGATTCGTCTCATGGTAACAGTAAATGTGTCGATGTCGTTGTGCTGTGATGTCGCAGGTCATAAGGAAACCCCATGGAGAGTATTACCGCTGCGTTAGGGCCTTTGTTTCTTTTGATACTTTTTGGCGCAGCGCTGGGTTACTGGCGTTGGCCGTCCCCGGGTTTTTGGCCCGCTATGGAGCGATTAATCTACTTTGTGCTTTTTCCAGCCATGCTGGTGGGGACACTTGCTACCGCCGATGTCAGCCAGGTACCCGTGGGGCGCTTAGCCCTAGTATTGTTAGGCGCAATAGCATTTTTTGGGTTGCTGATCTGGTGGCTACGCCATTGGTTACAGCTAACACCCGCAGCGTTTACCTCCGTGTTTCAAGGAGCGGTGCGCTTTAACACCTATGTTGGCGTAGCAGGGGCGGCAGCGTTGCACGGCGAGTTAGGAGCAACGACTGCTGCTGTAGCCGTGGCGTTAATGGTGCCCGTGGTTAACGTGATATGTGTAGCAAGCTTTGTCGCTGCGGGCACGTTAGGCAGTGCCAGTATGGGAAAAAGCGTGATGGCGCTGGTGAAAAACCCGCTGATACTCGCTTGCTTGACGGGCATTGCGTTAAACCTGACCGGTATTGGTCTGCCTGGGTGGAGCCAGGATACCGTGGGCCTTCTGGGACGAGCCGCCTTGCCGCTGGGGTTGATTGCCGTGGGGGTAGCCCTGCGCCCGGCAGCGCTATTGCGGATCGACCGCGGCCTGCTCGCCACCAACAGTATTAAGCTAATGCTGATGCCTGCATTGGTATTGGTACTGGCGTGGGCATTAGGGCTGGACACGATTAGCCGAGACGTTGCGCTATTGTTCGCTGCCCTACCTACTGCCACTTCAGCCTACATTCTGGCCCGCCAGCTGGGCGGCGATGCCGAGCTAATGGCGGCCATTATTACCGGGCAGACCTTGCTCGCCATGCTCTCACTACCGCTATGGCTACAGTTAGCCGGCTAAGATGCAAAAATAAATAAAAAGTATTCGCATTTGTATTGACGAGATAAATACGAATGCTTATATTGTCTGTGTAGCGTTTAATGAGTCGCTACAGACCACGACAGATAACCGCCAGTTTTTTGTCATGGTTTCTCCCTCTCATTGCTAGTCACGGTCTTTTGCCACTCCCTTGGAGTGGCTTTCTTTTTTCTAGGCCTGCAAATTTCTATGCAATGAGAAAATGTTTATCTTCTGTCGGAAAGTACTTCCATCTGTCGGAAAGTACCTAGCTTCTGTCGATATATTAACGTTCCATCCAGCCATTTAGTTCGTCTAGAAACTCAAGGCACTGATTAAGCTGCTCAATTTCTATAAACTCATCGGGTTTATGGGCTTGGCGAATAGAGCCTGGGCCAAGAATGACCGACGGGATGCCGCCATCGATCTCGAACACCCCGCCTTCAGAACCATAAGAAACCTTGCCGCCACGCCCCGGAAGAATGGGTTCAAGCTTTTTAAACATCGCGCTGCCAGTGGCATCGCCCATGGCAGGGTAGGCAAACAGCTCTTGCCATTCAATGGCGGAATCTGATGATTGGCGCTGCATTTCGGGCAGTAGGGCCGACTCAATATCGTTGATCAGGGTTTGAATATCCGTGGCGGCTGCTTCTTGATCAATGCTGCGCAGCTCGAAGATAAAGCTACACGTGTCGGGGGTAACGTTGGTTGCCACACCGCCTTCAATAATGGTGGTAAGGGTGGTGGCATGAGGAACGGTAAAGTCGTGATCGAAAGGGCCATCCTGCTCATATCGTCGTGCTCGTTCAGCGATCATGGTGATGATACGTGAGGCATACTCGACGGCATTGACGTGCTGGGGAGAAAACGAGGAGTGACCGCCTTCGCCGCGCACCGTCACTCGCATGGCGATCTTGCCTTTCTGGCCGTTGATCAGCTTCATTTCGCTGGGCTCGCCAATAATCGCCAACGCCGGTGGTGCTTTCAGTTCTGATAAATAGCGTGCGATGGCGGGTGCCCCCAGGCAGCCCACTTCTTCATCGTGAGAGAAACAGAAATAGACGGGGCGCTGTAGTTCAGCGTTGGCAAACGCCGGTGCTGCCGCCATGACGCACGCTGCAAAACCTTTCATGTCGCAGGTGCCGCGACCAAACAGGCGACTGCCGCGCTGCTCCATTTTGAAAGGGTCGCTTTGCCAGCTCTTCGGGTTGGCAGGCACCACGTCCGTATGACCAGAGAGAACGATGCCAGGTAGGTCGGCTGGGCCCAAGCGAGCGACCAGATTGGCTTTCTCACCGCTCTTATCCGGTAACACCGTCACGTCCGCGCCTAGATTGGTGAAGAATCTCTCCATGTAGTCAATAATTTCGAGGTTGGAGTACGCGCTCGTTGTGTCGTAAGCGATCAGGTCGGCAAGGTGTGATATTGAAGCTTCCAACTGCGGATGAGCATTCGGCATGGCACTAGCTTGCATGGTTAATCCTCGGCAATAGGGGAATCGTTGGCTCAAACCTGGGTTTTTTTAAGTTGCTGACGAATCGTTACTACCACCACAAATATCGCCAAACACGCGAATAACCAGGTGATCGGCGATGACACCAGAATGCTGGGATCACCACGAGATAGAGCAAGGGCGCGACGCAGGTTTTCTTCCAGCATTGGGCCAAGAATGAACGCGATTAAAAAGGGCGCGGCGGGAATGGCGAACAGGAACATGAAAAAGCCAAATACGCCCATCGCCAGCAGCACGATGACGTCATACATGCTGTTGGAGATCGAAAAAATACCGAATACGCACAGGGCGAGGACAATCGGCGCCATCAAGCCAGGCGGAATACGTGAGATATGCGAGAAAAAGCGCATCGTTGCCTTGCCGGCCCCAAACAGCAAAACGGATGAGAACAGCATGCCAATAAACAGCATGTAAACCTCATGAAGGTTGTTCTCAAACAGCATGGGGCCTGGGGTCATGCCGTGAATCATAAAGGCGCCCAGCATCACGCCCGTAATCACATCACCTGGTACGCCCAGGGCTAATAACGGAATCATGGTGGAGCCACAGCAGCCATTATTGGCAGACTCTGATGCCGCAATGCCTTCCAGTTCGCCTTTACCAAAGTTTTCGCGGTTCTTTGAACTACGCTGTGCTTCGCCGTAGGAGGAGAAAGCCGCCGCCGAAGGGCCAATGCCGGGAATGGCCCCCATCACGACCCCGATCATGCTGCCTTTGAGCATTGCCTTTAATGAACGGCGCAGCTCATCGCGTGTTACCCGGTTATCGCCCAGCTGCATGGGCTTATGGCTTTGGTTGTTGCGAAACACAATAATCTTTAGAAGCTCAGGAATCGCAAACAGGCCAATCAGCACGGGTGCCACGGCCAGGCCGCTCTGCATATCCACCGTCAGGTCAAAGCGGAAAGAACCGTACATATCTTCCCCCACGGTGGCCAACAAAAGCCCCAGGCATGCAGAAACCAGCCCAAGCAGAAGTGAGCGCCCGGATACGCCAGCCACGGTAGTAAGCGCAAAAATCATCAGCATGAAATATTCGGGAGGACCGATACGCAGTGCGAGAAGCGCCAGTGGCGCGGCGATAAAAATCAGTGAAAGGTTGGAAATAAAATCCCCGGTACATGAGGAGTAGAGCGCCATGTTAAGGGCTTTGCCCGCCTTGCCCTGTTGGGCCAGGGGATAGCCATCAAGGGTGGTGCAAGCGGCTGAAGCAGTACCTGGGGTCTTGATCAATATCGCCGATACCGAACCGCCGTAGGTCGAGCCTTTATAAAGCGCGACAAGCAGCAAAATACTTGGAATAGGCTGCATGTAAAACGTGAAGGGCAGCGCCAATGTAACAGCCATGGTGCCGGTCATGCCGGGAATCGCGCCAATAATCACACCTCCCCAGATACCGGCGGCCATGATCAGGAAATTCTCCATGGTGGCCACCGCCTGAAAGGCAACCAGCAGATCGTTGAGCATAGTGGTCAGTCCTGTACGCGACAGTTAAATTCCGAAAGCCCTGAAAAGGCTGCCAACCGGGAAACGCGTATTGAGTGCGCTGGAGAAAAACAGGTAGAGAAGCAGTGGAAGCACGATGGCTACGATGGTCGCCACTATTTTGTGGCGCCAATAACCCGTCAGTACCAGCATTGCCATTAACAGCAGGATGCTTGATAACAAGAACCCTAATAGCGACACTGCGCCGATAAAGAGCGCAAAGGCCAGTACTGTCCAGGCGAAGCGAGTGAGCAATGTGGCAAGGGGTGTACCGCCGCGAAGGGTACTGGCATCTTCAGGGTCAGCGAGTGCTTCGGTTTTGCGCGAAAACGATAGCCCGACAAGCAGCATTCCCAGCGCCATGCCCAGCATGGAAACCGTTCGTGGCCACATATCAGGCGGTGGTGCAAACCCCGGAATAAAGCGCGGGCGGGGCACATAGGCGGGGATAAGTAAAAAAAGCACGACCCCGAACAGCGCTGTAATAACCAAGCCGCGTGTTATACCCATGACCCCTCCAGCGATGAAATGATGTATGCAGTTGTTACGCGGTGTTTAGCGCGGACTCACTCCAGGTAGCCAAACTGTTCAGCCAAGGAGCGATAGAACTCGTATTGCTCTTCTGCATACGTCTCCATATCGACACTGCCGATGGTAGAAATCGAGCCACGGCCTTCGGCACGGCTGAGCCACGTTTCATCTTCGGCAACCTGCTCCATTACCTGGCTCCAGGTATTCATCACTTCTTCGGGCAGATCAGGCGGGCCGTACAAAGCGCTCCAGCCAATGACCTGGCCTGCCAGCTCATAGCCCAGCTCTTCAGCAGTGGGCACTTCCGGCAATGCTTCCATGCGCTCGGGTGAGAACACCATTAATGGGCGCATATCGCCGCTCTCGATATGCGGCATCAGTGACGCTGCCGCGATGGCGAGAAAATCAACGTGTCCACCTAGCAGGGCCGTTGCCAGCTCGCCGCCGCCCCGATAAGGAATCAACGTTGCCGCCGTCAGTGGATCCATTTCCGCATCAGCAAGCAGAGATTGCACCGTAAAACCATCAATGGCGGTGGCGCCAGAGGCGGCGTAGCTCATTGCCCCAGGGTCGTTTTCGATGCCTTCCAGCAGATCCTCAACGCTTTCGTAGGGGGAGTCATCGGCGACGGCCAGAATCATGGGAGTGGCTTCAAGCGGGCTGATAAACGTGTACTCATCCCAGTCAACGCTGCTGTTTTCATTGACTGCTGGTGACAGCGCCATGCCGACGCGAGCCAGTAAGAGGGTGTAACCATCGGCCTCGGCCTGTGTCACGTCGCGAGCACCGGTCATTCCACCGGCGCCGGCTTGGTTGACGACGGTGACAGGCTGGCCTAGATATTCGCGCGCAGACTCCGCCAGGGCCCGGCCCGCAAGGTCAGAGGCGCCGCCCGGGCCATAAGGAACGACAAGCGTTACGGGTTCGGAAGGATAGTTTTGAGCATAGGCGGTGGATGCAGCGAGAAGCGTTGCCGCCGTTAAGCTTAGGGTGAGTTTCATACTTGTCTCCGCAGCAGTTGTTAGAGGTTTTATTAAACGGCGTTGCCAGCAGCAGTTTTAAACCTAGCTTATTCAACATAGACAAGTATGAAAATTGTTTCAATAATTCAATTAAGTATGCATAAATGTTCTAGTAGAGGGCTGAAATTGCAAGCTTACGGCTTATAACGTCTGTTTTAATCTGCCAATGATTTAGCTAACGTTTTTAAAGCGAGTTTAAGGTAATGAAAATAAAAGAGATTGAAGCATTTGACGCGTTTATGAAGCACGGCACGACCAAGGCGGCCGCAGAGATGCTGGGCATTAGCCAGTCAATGGTGAGTCGCTTGCTTACTGGGCTTGAGGAGGCGTTGGGTTTTGCATTATTCAAACGAACGCGTAATCAGCTTTCACCCACATCCGAAGCATTTTTATATCACGCCTCTGTCTTACGGCTGATGGCGAGTATTCGAGATACTCAGAAAGATGCGGATGCAATTTCCAACAATCAGTTGGGCAGTATCGTCGTCGCTGCTCAACCCATTTTTTGCGATACTTTTTTACTCGACGTTATTAAGCGCTTTAAACAAAAACACCCCAATGTAGGCGTGCGATTGATTGATGCAGGTTTGCAAGAGTTGCTTAAAATGATCGACAACAATACCTGCGACGTAGCATTGGGAATTACGCTTGAAGCGGATACCTACGGCGCAAAGGTCACAAGTCTGGCGCGCTGTTCTGCGCGCTGCATCATGCACCGCACCCATCCACTCGCGAAGCAGGACGTTATATCGCTGTCTAGTTTGCAGAATCAGACATTTGTCGAGCTGATGGCAGATAGCCCTCTGCGTGTCCGTGTAGATTACATGATGCAAACAGTGAATATTAAAAGACATATGGCGGCTGAAATGCGCCATATGCGAGGGGTGTGTGCACTGGTTGACCGAGGGCTTGGCGTCGCTGTCATTGATCCTGTTGCAGAGCTACTGCTGCCGGGAACAGCCGTCGTGTCAAAGGCGATGGACCCCACCATCGAATGGGAAATTGCCTTGCTTAAATCTAAACACAAGCCGTTAAGCAACGTAGCTGAATCCTTCTGCGAAGAAATATACGCCGAAATCGACACCTTGCACAAAATGGAAATATTAACGTCCCTTAATGTAAAACAGTAAAGGGAAGCATAAAGCAGTAAAGAGAAAGATAGGGCAAAGAGACGCAACGGGTGGAGCGCCTGCCGACGTTGCATTGGAGGTATCACTTGCCCAACGTCACGCCTGACAGGCGAAGGCGGCCGAAAGCGGGAGCTTACGCCTCGCGCCGATAGATCAGATCCCATACGCCGTGACCCAGCTTCTCGCCGCGGGCTTCAAACTTGGTTAGCGGGCGGAAGGTGGGGCGGGGCACGTAAGGTGTCGTGTCGGCATTGGCCGTGTTGGTGTAGCCGGGGGCGGCTTCCATTACTTCGGCCATCCACTCGGCATAGGCTTCCCAGTCTGTCGCCATGTGGAAGGTGCCGCCGGGCTTGAGGCGCGTGCGAATCAGCTCGACAAACGCGGGCTGCACGATGCGCCGTTTGTGGTGCTTTTTCTTCGGCCAGGGGTCGGGGAAGAACAGCTGCACGGTGGTCAATGAGCCTTCCGGCAGGCATTTTTCCAGTACGGCCAGGGCGTCTTCCTTGTAGATACGCAGGTTGGTCAGGCCGCGCTTGTCCACTTCATCCAGCAGCTTGCCGACGCCCGGCGAATGCACTTCGATACCGATAAAGTCGGTGTCCGGGTGGGTTTCGGCCTGCTCGATCAGCGAGTTGCCCATGCCGAAGCCGATTTCAACCACACGCGGGGCTTCCCGGCCAAACAGCGCGGTCAGGTCCTGCAGGCCGTCGTCAATCGTCAGACCAAAGCGTGGCCATACGTCTTCAAGGCCCCGGTTCTGCGCCTGGGTCATGCGCCCGGCACGGATTACATAGCTTTTAATCCCCCGACGATGCAGCGGCGCTTCAGCGCTTTCCGGCCCGGTTGAGGACTCGTCGGTACTTTTAATATCAGTCATAAAATCTCTTAACCGTTAATGCGGCCAGCAAAAGGTGATGATGGGTCTGCCGTTTGGCGGCGCGGCATGCGTCCGGCCAGAAAAGCATCACGCCCGGCTTCTACGGCGCTTTTCATGGCACGCGCCATGCGCAGCGGCTCGCGGGCGTGGGCGATGGCGGTGTTCAGCAGCACGCCGTCGCAACCTAACTCCATGGCCATAGCCGCGTCGGATGCTGTGCCGATACCGGCATCGACGAGTACCGGCACGCTGCTTTGTTCCACAATCAGGCGCACGTTGTGCGGGTTCTGAATGCCGTGGCCCGAGCCAATCAGTGAGCCCAGCGGCATGATGGCGCAGCAACCCATGGCCTCAAGTTCGCGGGCTACAATGGGGTCGTCGCTGGTGTACACCATGACGTCAAAGCCATCGGCCAGAAGCGTTTCGGCGGCTTTCAGGGTTTCGACGACGTTGGGGTAGAGCGTGGTCTCATCGCCCAGCACTTCCAGCTTGACCAGTTTATGCCCGTCGAGCAGTTCGCGGGCCAGACGACAGGTGCGCACGGCGTCTTTGGCGGTGTAGCAGCCTGCCGTGTTGGGCAGCAGGGTATAGCGCGACGGTGAAATCACGTCGAGCAGGTTAGGCCCCGCTTCCTGGCCCAGGTTGGTACGGCGTACGGCAAAGGTGACGATCTCGGCGCCGCTTTCGGCAATCGCCGCGCCGGTCTCGTCGAAGTCTTTATATTTGCCGGTACCCACCAGCAGGCGAGAGCTAAAATTACGTCCGGCAATGGTAAACGGCGTATCGTTTTGAAGTGTCATAGCGAATCCTGGATAAAACGCGAGAAATAGAACGCGAAAAAGAGGGCGTAGCCAGTCAAAGAGCCATAAGTGCTGCGGGCTAGCCACCGCCGATGGCATGCACCACTTCCACCTGGTCGTCTTCAGCCAAGCGGGTGGTGGCCAGCTGGCTGCGCGGTACGATCTCTTCGTTGATCTCTACCGCGACCCGCCGGCCGGTGAGCGCCAGTTGATCGATTAGATCCGCGGCCGTCAGGCCCGCTTCCAGCGTGTAAGGCTCGCCATTGAGTTGAATGTGCATAAAACTGTCTCGTCTATCGAGGCATAGGGTCTATAAGAGTTAGGGCTAACCCTAGCAAAATGCTTAAAAGTGCCTCTATTGTAGCGGTTTCCCGCGGTGCAAGGTATGCCGAGTCGCACGCGAGCTTTACAGGTGCGGTAACACCTTGAAAGGAGCAGCAATGCAACGTAACGAACGAATCATTTGGTGCCTGATCGCGCTCTCTGGGGCTGTCACGGTCATGGTGGGAGCTTACGCGGCCCACGGTCTGGCGCTACGGGCCAGTGCCGAAATGGTGCATGCGGCCGAAACCGGCGTGCGCTACCAGGCCTGGCACACGCTGGCGATGATGGCAGTGCTAATTGGTCAGCGCGTGTTTGGTTTCAAGGGCTGGCAGTGGTCGGTTGCGCTGTGGGGCTTGGGAGTCGTGGGTTTCTCCGGCTCGCTTTATGCCATGGCGATGGCCGGTTTGAATGCGGGTATCGTGACGCCTATTGGTGGCGTTTTGCTGATTGGCGGGTGGCTGATGCTGGCGGTGGCGGTACTAAGAAGTCCTTGACTGGTCTCTAGCTAACAAGCCTTTAACTAAACGGCCCTTGATAGATCTGCTGGCGCGTCGATATCACGCAAGATGCCTGCATCTGCGACCGGGCATTCCCGCAAGCGCGAGGCGTACTGCTTGATCACGCCCTTGGCGCCGTCACTGCCGCTAAGTCTCTCAAGCGCAGGCCACATTGCCCGCCCGAAAATCACCGGGTGGCCCTGCTGGCCTTCAAAGCAGGGCCGCACGATGGTATCGCGAGAAGCCCGGCGTTGCAGGGCCAGCAAGGTTTCTTGCTTAAGGTAGGGCATATCACCGAGCAGGATTGCCACGGCGTCAATGTCATCAAGGTCAGGGTCACAGCCCAGAGCGCCTACCGCTTCGGCCAGGCTTGCCCCCAGGCCAAGGTGCGCCTTACGAACGCACACCAACGCCACATCCTCGGGAATGCCCAATAACGCCGGATCTTCCTCTTCACGCACGGCCACACGCAGGTGGATAAATGCTTTTTGGACGTTGGCAAGCGAGGCGGCCAGCAGCGTTTGGCCATTCGGCATAAGCGCACAGCGTTTATCGCTAGGCCCAAAGCGGCGCGAGTAGCCGGCGGCCATCACTAGGGCGACCACGTGACAGGCGCGGTTAGAGCTCATCGAGAGGTCTTCCGTGCTGAACGCGCACAATATCGGCCATCACGGCCAGGGCAATTTCGGCCGGCGTCTTGCTGCCCAGCGCCAGGCCGATCGGCATATGGATACGCGCGATTTCTGCCTCGCTCAGCCCGCCGGAGCGGACCAGCCGTTCGGCTCGCGCCGCCGAGGAGCGCAGTGAGCCCATGACGCCGATATAGAAGGCGCTCGTGCGCACGGCTTCCATCATTGCCAGATCATCAATACGTGGGTCATGGGTGAGCGCCACCACCGCGGTGGCGCCATGGCAGGTGTTCGGTGAAATATACGCTGAGGGCAGGCGTGTCTCCACCCGGGCGCCGGGCACGTCAAAGCCCGCGCAGGCGGCCTCGTTCGGGTCGCAGACAATCACCTCATACCCAAGCGTCACGGCAAACGCCGCACACGGCGTGGTAATCGGCGAAATACCTGCGATGACCAGCCGGTGAGCCGGGGAGACGCGCATGCTGATAGCGTCACCTTGTCTCTCGACACGCGGCCCGGTGGGTGGGGCCGGGTGAAAACCGCGCTCGCCGCTTACTGTATCGACCCTACGCATCAGCGGCTCGTGGCCCTTGAGCGCGTTTAAAACCACGCTCAGGTGTTCGCGGGTCTCGGCGGTGGGCGCCAGCCGCTCGACCAGTACATCCAGCACGCCGCCACAAGGCAGCGCTACGCCTGGAGCATCGCTATCTGCCGTATCGCCGTAGCGGGTGGTGGTGATGGGCTGCTCAAAGGCGCCGTTGTTGAGCCTTTCGAGAAAATCCTCCTCCACGCAGCCGCCGGAGAGCGAACCGATATGCTCGCCACGCGAGGTGGCGACCAGCCAAGAACCTGGTGCCCGAGGCGATGAGCCGAAGGTTTCAAGCACCGTGCAGAGCCAGATCGTCTCGCCCTTTTCACACCATGTCAGCGCTTGTTCGATGACCTTGAGGTCCAGGTGTTGCATTGATTCACGCGTTCCTTGTTCAGTGACCTGCAAGCCGGGCCGGGGTCTATGTGCCCTTTAGCGTAGACCAATTGTGCGCTGGGGCGGGCGTATCATAAGAATTGGGCTGCTGGCTTTAATTGTGACTATGCTTATTTCGTCATGACCGTGACCAGGCGATAGCAACGAAAAAATTAAAGGCAATCCAAATGACCTCAACGACGACGTTCGAGAAGCATCGTGACAGCGCCACGACCCGCTCCGCGGTTGCCCTGTCGATCAACGGCCAACGCCACGAGCTGGAACTTGATAATCGCACCACGCTGCTGGACACCCTGCGCGAACACCTGAAGCTCACCGGCTCCAAGAAAGGCTGCGATCTTGGCCAGTGTGGGGCATGTACGGTTTATATCAACGGCGAACGGGTGAATTCCTGCCTGACGCTGGCGGTAATGCACCAGGACGACGAGATCACCACCATCGAAGGCGTGGGCGATGTCGAGCATATGGACCCGATGCAGCAGGCGTTCATCGATAACGACGCCTTTCAGTGCGGCTACTGCACGCCGGGCCAGATCTGCTCGGCCAAGGCGACGCTTGATGAGATCCGCGCCGGTATTCCGAGCCACGTGACCCAAGAGCTCAATGGGCCCATCGAGATCAGCGATGAGGAGATCCGCGAGCGTATGTCCGGCAATCTGTGCCGCTGCGGTGCCTACGCCAACATTTTGAAAGCCATCAATCAGGTAGCCAACGATCAAACTGCCAGGGAGCGCTCATGAAAGCCTTTTCCTATGAGCGCATCGACGATGCCGCCCAGGCGGCGGCGCGCGCCTTTGAAGTGTCAGGTTCCAAATTCATTGCTGGCGGCACCAATTTACTCGATCTGATGAAGCATGAGATCGAAGTGCCTGCACACCTGATCGATATCAACGGCACTGGCCTTGATGACATTGTCGCGACCGACGACGGCGGCCTGCGTATCGGCGCGCTGGTCAGCAACACCGCCCTTGGCGCCGACGAGCGCATCAAACGCGACTACCCGGTGCTCAGCCGGGCGCTGTTCGCCGGCGCATCGAGCCAGTTGCGCAACAAGGCCTCCACCGGCGGCAATCTGTTACAGCGTACCCGCTGCCCTTACTTCTACGATACGGCGATGCCGTGTAACAAGCGCGAGCCCGGGGCTGGCTGCGCCGCGCTCGACGAGGGCGCCGATACCCGCCAACTGGGCGTGATCGGAACGTCGGATCACTGCATCGCCACGCACCCCTCGGATATGGCCGTGGCCCTTCGCGTGCTGGATGCCGAGGTGGAAACCGTCAACCCCGAAGGGCAAACACGCAGGCTTACGCTTGATGAGTTTTACCAGCTCCCCGGCGATACCCCGAACGTGGAGAACGCGCTGGAGCCCGGTGAAATCATCACCGGCGTGGTGCTTCCTGCGCCGGTCGGCGGGCGCCAGCAATATTACAAGGTACGCGATCGCGCCTCTTACGCCTTTGCGCTGGTATCCGTGGCACTGATCGAAACCGACGACGGCAAGGGCCGCGTGGCGCTGGGCGGTGTAGCGCCCAAGCCCTGGCGGCGTGACGAGGCGGATGCCGAGCTTGGCAACGGCGCCAAAGCGGTGATGGAAAAGCTTCTGGACGGCGCGCGCCCCACCGATGAGAACGCCTATAAGCTGACACTTGCCGAGCGTACGCTGGCCGCCCTGCTGGCAAAGGAGTGATGTATGGATTTTAATCAATCAGCCGACGAGAACCTCTTTGACCACGCCCGGATCATCGGCAAGCCCCATACCCGGGTCGATGGTGCACTGAAAGTGACCGGCACGGCCCCCTACGCCTACGAGCGCCATGACGTAGCGGATAATCCATTGGTAGGTTACCCGCTGGGGTCGAGTATCGCCAAGGGGCGTATTACCCGGATGGACGCAACGGCGGCGCGTAACGCGGACGGCGTGGCGGCGGTGATCACGGCGCTGGATATCGACGAGCTGCCGCGTGCCAAAAGCAACGTCGCCAAGCTGTTTGGCGGCGATATGGTTGAACATTACCATCAGGCGATTGCCGTGGTGGTGGCCGACACGCTGGAGCAGGCCCGGGCGGCCACATCGCTCATCGAGGTAGAGTACGAAGAGATTCCAGGCGAGTTCGATCTGGATGATGCCTGGAAGCGGCTACAGGATAGAGACGTGGTTTCGCACGTGGGCGATGTGGACGCGGCCTTTGACAGTGCCGAGGTCACGCTGGATGAGACCTACCACACCGCTTCGCAAAGCCACGCCATGATGGAACCCCACGCGACGATCGCGGACTGGTGTGACGGCAAAAACATGACGCTCTGGACCTCGAATCAGATGATCAAGTGGACCCGCAAGGCGCTGGCCACCACGTTTGAACTCGACCCGGCCAACATCCGCCTGGAAAGCCCCTACATCGGTGGCGGTTTTGGAGGCAAACTGTGGCTTCGCGCCGACGCGGTGCTCGCCGCGCTGGGCTCAAGAGAGACCGGCCGCCCGGTGAAGGTGGCGCTGCCACGCTCGTTTATCTTCAATAACGCCACCCATCGCTCCGGCACCGTGCAGCGGCTGCGCATCGCCGCGGGTAAGGACGGTCGGATCACCGCCTTCGACCACTCGGCGATCTCCCATACGCTGCCCGGCGGCAGTGGTGAAGATGCGGTCAATCAGACGCGCTGCTTCTACGCTGGCGAAAACCGCCGTGTGGCGCACCACGCCATCGATATGAACCTGCCCGAGTCCGCCGACATGCGCGCCCCTGGAGAAGCTTCGGGCCTCGCCGTGCTGGAAATCGCCATGGATGAAATGGCCGAAAAGCTCGGCATGGACCCGGTGGAGTTTCGGATTCTCAACGATACCCAGGTCAACCCCGAAGAGCCTTCCAAACGCTATAGCGACCGCCATTTCGTCGAGTGCTTGCGCAAGGGTGCCGAGGTATTCAACTGGAGCGCGCGTAACACCACGCCAGGCGGTAAGCGCGAAGGGCAGTGGCTGATTGGCCAGGGCATGGCCGGTGCCTACCGCGGTGCGCCGACGATGGATTCCGGTGCCCGGGTACGGTTGAGCGAAGGGCGGTTGATCGTCGAGACCGACATGACCGATATCGGCACCGGCTCCTACACCATCATCGCCCAGACCGCCGCGGAAACCATGGGCCTGGAGATGGACGATGTAGAAGTGCGCCTGGGTAACAGCGCCTTCCCGGCGGCGTCCGGTTCCGGCGGCCAAATGGGCGCGGCCAGCTCTACCGCGGGGGTTTATGCAGCGTGTGTGGCACTGCAAGGCGAGATTGCCAAGCGCCTGGGCGTCGAGTCGGCGCGGTTCGAAAGTGGTCAGGTGGTGACCGATGACAAACGTGTGGCGCTACGTGACGTGGCCCCGAATGAAGAGCTGGTGGGCGAAGATACGCTGCACTTTGGCGACTTCAAGGACGAGCTTGAGATCGGTACCTTCGCGGCGCACTTTGTCGAGGTGGCGGTGCATGCCTATACAGGCGAAACGCGCCTCAGGCGTACGCTCTCGGTCGTGGATGCCGGGCGCATCCTGAACCCTGTCACCGCGCGTAGCCAGGTGATTGGCGGTATGACCATGGCCACAGGCGCGGCCTTGACCGAGAGCCTGAACATCGACTCACGGCGAGGGTACTTTACCAACCACGACCTGGCCGGTTACGAAATCGCCGTGCACGCCGACATTCCCGAGCAGGAAGTCATCTTTCTCGACACCCAGGACGGCGCCTCTACACCCTTGAAAGCTAAAGGAGTCGGTGAGCTGGGTATCTGCGGCGGCGCGGCGGCGGTGGCCAATGCCATGTACAACGCCACCGGCATACGCCTACGCGATTACCCCATGACGCTGGACCGTATGCTTGATCGATTGCCTGACGCGTAAGCCAGTGCGGTAACCATTAAAACGCGGGAGCAGGCAACTGCCCCCGCGTTTTTTATGCAGGCATATAACGCGATGGCTAGGGTTTAAGCCGCCCAGTGCTTTTACGCACGATCAAGTGGCTGCTTAGCGTTTGATGCCGAATGGGCTGCTCACCGCGCAAAAGGTGCAGCAGCAACTGCATGGCCTGCTGGCCGATTTCATTGCGCGGCTGGCTAATGGTCGTCAGTTCCGGATCGCAGTATTCGCTCAGGCCGATATTGTCAAAGCCGACAACGGACAGCTGGTCGGGCACGCTAATGCCCAACTGGCGGGCGGCTTTCAGCACGCCAACCGCCATCTCGTCACTATGACAAAAAATCGCGGTAGGCCGGGCCGTTTTCCCCTCCAGCAGGGCTAACCCCTGCTGATACCCGGAGCGAAAGCCAAAGTTGCCCTCTGCAATACGCGCTTCACTACTCAACTGATGGGCCGCTAGCGTATCGCGATAGCCGCGATTGCGTTCCTGGCAAATAGGGTTATGCGCTGGGCCAGAAAGCGTTGCGATACGTTGGTGGCCAAGCGACACCAGGTAATCAATCGCCTGGCAGCTGGCTTGATGGTTGTCGATAGCAATTAACGGCAGGTCGATATCGCTAAAAAATTCACACGCCATGACCAACGGAAAGTCCGCCTGCTTATCCGCTTGCTTGACCAGCGCCCTGGGAATCTCGGAGGTCAACAGCACAATACCATCGGCCTGGTTGGTGGAAAGCAGCCGAAAGTAGGCCTCTGCGCGCGCAGGGTCGTGTTCGCAGTCGCCAATCAGTATCTGGTAACCCGCCTGATGGGCAACATCCTCCATGCCGCTAATAATCTCGGAGAAGAACGGATTTGAAATATCCGGCAAGAGCGCCACGATGGTTTTGGACTCCGCACGGCGCAAGTTGCGTGCGGCAATATTGGGTGAATAACCCACCTGAGCAATTGCCTGGTTGACCCGCTTTCGAGTGGCATCGCTGACTTTTTCAGGCGTTGCCAGGGCGCGTGATACGGTCGCTGTCGAGCAGCCCGCCGCTTTCGCCACGTCTTTAATCGTTGGCACGCTATGCGGCTGTTTGCTCGTTACCTGGGTGTTAAGCATTGAACGATGGTCCTGAAAAAAACGCGCCTGAAAGCGGGCGGTTAAAGACAATATTGGCGCGCTACTCGCTAAAATGTAAATGTTTACATTCAAATTCTAGCAGTGTTAACCAGAACATTTAAACGCACCTTTACTATTAGCGCGTTAATTATATGGCTATTTATTTCCTATTCTTGTTTATTCTTTAGTCTAAATTATAAGCGCTTAGCGAGAATTTTAAGATTTAAAATCCTTTTGTAGCAGTGCGTTATCCATTTTATTTCATCCTTTTTGTCATGCTTGACCGATGTACTTTGCTCTGCTGAAATGTAATCCATTACATTGTGTTTTTCAGTACTGATTGCTGACGCCAAAACAACAAAATAAATGAGGTCGATGATGAAGACCCTTAAAGGGCCCGCGCTCTTTCTAGCCCAGTACATTGGTGACGAGCCGCCTTTCGATAGCCTGGAGCATATTGCGCGCTGGGCATCGGAGCTGGGCTTTAAAGCGCTGCAAATGCCCACGTTGGATAAGCGGTTTTTTGATCTTGAGCGAGCGGCAGAAAGCCAGGCGTATTGCCAGGAGATTCAGGCCCTTTTAGCGGGGTATGGTCTAGAGATTTGCGAGCTTTCCACTCATCTCCAAGGCCAATTGGTGGCCGTGCATCCGGTTTATGACAGCCTGTTTGACGGCTTCGCCCCGCCTGAACTGCACGGCGACCCGGTCGCACGTCAGGCCTGGGCTGTCGAGCAGCTAAAGCTTGCCGCGCAGGCCAGCGCCAATCTGGGGTTGAAGGCCCATGCTACGTTCTCAGGCTCGCTGCTTTGGCCGTTTCTTTACCCGTGGCCACAGCGCCCCGCTGGGCTGGTTGAAGATGGTTTTGCCGAGCTTGCCAAACGCTGGCGCCCTATTCTGGATGCCTTTGATGCCGCCGGTGTGGACTTATGCTTTGAGATTCACCCCGGTGAAGACCTGCACGATGGCGCGACCTTCGAGCGTTTTTTAGCCGCCGTGGACCATCACCCGCGCTGCTGCATGCTGTATGACCCTTCGCATCTGGTGCTCCAGCAGCTTGATCACCTTGCCTTTCTGGACCGCTATCACCCGTATATCCGCATGTTTCATGTCAAGGATGCCGAGTTTCATGCCTCCGCCCAGCAGGGCGTTTACGGCGGCTACACCTCCTGGGTCGAGCGGGCCGGTCGGTTTCGCTCCCTGGGCGACGGGCAGGTGGATTTCAAAGCGGTGTTCTCGAAACTGGCCCAGTACGATTTTGACGGCTGGGCGGTCATCGAGTGGGAGTGTGCGCTCAAGCATCCTGAGCAGGGCGCGGCGGAAGGCGTCACGTTCGTGAATGAGCACATTATCCAGGTGACCGACCGCGCGTTTGATGACTTTGCCGATGCCGGAACGGATCGTGAGGCCAACCGCACGCTGCTGGGTCTCGGCTAAACCACGCTCAGGGGTTAGATAATGACAACAACCAACGACACGCCACGCAGACTTCGCCTCGCCATGATAGGCGGCGGCCAGGGGGCCTTTATTGGCGGCGTGCACCGTATGGCGGCGCGCCTGGATGACCGCTTTGAGCTGGTAGCCGGGGCTTTTTCCTCTCAGACCGAGCGCAACCTGGCGACCGCCAACGAGTTAGGTGTTGATGGTCAGCGCCGCTATGCCGACTACGCAGCGCTGCTGAAAGGTGAAGCCGCCCGCGAAGATGGCGCCCAGGTCGTGGCGATAGTCACACCCAACCACCTGCATTACCCGGCGGCGCTGGCAAGCCTGGAAGCGGGCTTTCACGTGGTGTGTGAAAAACCCATGACGCTCAGCGTTGAGGAAGCTGAACAACTGGCGCAAGCGGCTGAGAAAAGCGCTCGCCACTTTGTATTAATGCACAACTATGCGGGTTATCCACTGGTTCAGCATGCCCGTGAACTGATTGCCCAAGGCGCGCTAGGGCAGCTTCGCCATGTGCAGGTCGAGTATATTCAGGAGTGGTTAAGCGAACCCCCGGAGGCCGATAACCGCCAGGCCGCCTGGCGCTTGGACCCCACCCAAGCGGGGGCTGCTGGCTGCCTGGGAGATATCGGCGTGCACGCGTTTCAGCTGGCCCAGTTTATAAGCGGCCAGCGCGTCAGTGAGGTAAGCGCTGAGCTGGTGACAGCGGTGCCGGGGCGGGCGCTTGATGATAACGTTCAGGCGCTGCTGCGCTTTAACGGCGGTGCGCGGGGCATGCTGTGGGCAAGCCAAACGGCAGCCGGTTATGAGAACGCGTTAACCATTCGTGTCATCGGCGAGAAGGCCAGCCTGCAATGGGCCCAGGAGCAGCCCAACGAGCTGTGGCTGAAACCGCTTAACGGGCCAAGCCAGCGCTTAACGCGGCGCGATGACTGGCTAAGTGCGAATATCGCTCAAGGCGTGCGCGTGCCGGGCGGGCATCCGGAAGGCTACATTGAAGCCTTTGCCAACCTGTATCAGGCGTTAGCTGATGGGCACGCGGCTGGTGAATATCCCGCTTGGCTACCGGGCATTGAAGATGGTGTGGATGGCATGCGCTTTATTAAGGCGGCGATTACTTCACACCAGGCGGCAGGAAGCTGGACGCCGCTGCATCTGAGTAAAGCGCCAGACGCTTCCGGGAGCGCCCCATGAGCGAGCCTATGTTAAAGCTTGAAGGGATCGGTAAAGCCTTCGGCCCCGTTCAGGTGCTAAATGATATTTCCCTTTCCGTTATGCCGGGCGAAGTGCTGGGTATTCTGGGGGAAAACGGCGCCGGGAAATCTACGCTATTAAAGATCATCAGCGGTATTTACACGCCATCGGTGGGTTCGATTCACCTGAATGGCCAGGTATTCAGCGCATTGGACCCGATCACGGCGCGTTTTCACGGCGTGGCGATGATTCCCCAGGAATTCAACTTAATCCCCACGCTGCGTGTTTACGAGAATGTCTTTCTCGGCCAGGAAGTACGCCGTCATGGTTTTCTTGACCACTCAGGCATGCGTAAACGCACCCAGGAACTGCTCAGCTCGCTTGAAGTGGACCTGGACCCTGAACTTCCCATCGAGCGGCTAAGCGTTGCCCAAAAGCAGATGGTTGAAGTGGCCAGGGTGCTGGTTAACGACGCGCGACTGCTGATTCTGGATGAGCCCACTACGGTACTG
Source organism: Halomonas sp. AOP43-A1-21 (assembly GCF_052376775.1). Classification (NCBI taxonomy): domain Bacteria; kingdom Pseudomonadati; phylum Pseudomonadota; class Gammaproteobacteria; order Oceanospirillales; family Halomonadaceae; genus Halomonas; species Halomonas sp. AOP43-A1-21. Next base: position 50,032 of record NZ_JBQSWC010000007.1, read on the forward strand.
ACCGACCGTGAAGTTGCGGTGTTGTTTAACGTGGTGCGTGCGCTGGTCGCCAAGGGCGTCACGATTCTGTTTATTTCTCACAAGTTAAAAGAGGTCAAAGATCTCTGTGATCGGCTGCTGATTTTACGCGACGGCCAGCAGGTAGAGCTGTGCGAGACCGCGACGCTTAATGAAGAGGACATGGCGCGCAAAATGGTCGGGCGTGAGCTGTCACAAATTTACCCTGAGAAGCTTGCGCAACGTACTGATAACACGCCGCCCGCGCTGCGGGTGCGGGGCTTGAGCCTTAAAGGCAAACTCAAGGACATCAACCTTGAGGTACGCCGTGGCGAAGTGCTGGGGCTTGCCGGGCTGGTAGGTGCGGGGCGCACCGAAATTGCTGAAACCATCATGGGGCTCCACCGCAAAGAGCAGGGCGAAATATTTATCGATGGCGAGCTTGTTGATCTTCGTTCGCCCAACGAAGCCCACGCCCACGGTTTGGCGTATCTGTCAGAAGACCGCCAGGGCAAGGGGCTGATTCTCTCGTTTAATGTCATGCAGAACATTACCGCTCTTAGCCTGAAACGCTATGTGCGCGGGTTTATCAAGCATCGTGCTGAACGGCGTCAAGCCAAACATTACCAGCAGCGCCTGGCCATCAAGGCATCCAACCTGGCGGCGCCGGTAAGCCTTCTGAGTGGTGGTAACCAGCAGAAGGTTTACTTCTCGAAGCTACTCGATATCGAGCCCGATATCCTGATTCTCGATGAGCCCACCCGCGGCATCGACATCAGCGCCAAGCAGCAGATTTATCGGTTGATTCGCGACCTTACCCAACAAAATAAAGCCGTTATCGTGATCTCCTCCGAGCTTGAAGAGATCATCGGTATTGCGGATCGGGTGTTGGTGATTCGTGAGGGGCAAATAGCCGTCGAGCTTAGCGGTGACGATATTAACGAAGAACAAATAATGCTGTATGCCGCAGGCGCACGACAGCACGCCAACCGTGAACAAGTGGGGAATCAAGATGGCTCAACCGCCTAATACCAAGACAATGGGGAGCGTTGCACGCCAAGGTCTGCGCAGGCTGCCCCTTAACGCGACGATTCTGGCCCCGCTGGTGGCGCTGATTTTGCTGTTCGTGGTGTCGTCCATCGCCAGCGAATATTTTCTGAATACGCGCAATATTTCCAACGTGATGCGTCAGGTTTCCTATACCGGCATTATCGCTATCGGCATGACCTTTGTGATTATCGCCGGCGGGATCGATCTGTCGGTGGGGTCGATGGTGGCGCTTGTAGGCGTGGTTATCCTGTATATCGTCAATAGCATTAGTGACCCCATTCAGGCGGTGCTTCTCGGCCTGTTGGCCGCTATCGCAGCGGGCGGGCTGTTAGGGCTATTCAACGGTTTGTTAGTCACCCGAGGGCGCATAGCGGCCTTTGTGGTAACGCTTGCCAGTATGTCGATCTTTCGCTCGCTGGCGCTCTACTTCACCGACGCGGCGGTGGTTTCTACCCCCAATCCGCACTTCTCAAGCGTGGGCGGCGGCTTCTTTCTAGGTATTCCGATTCCGGTACTGGTGTTCTTTGGCCTGGCGATCATCGCGCATGTGCTGCTGTTTCATACCCCTTACGGGCGGCATGTGTGCGCGGTGGGCGCTAACCCTCAGGTAGCACGCTATTCGGGCATTCGGGTTGAGCGCATTGTGCTCTCCACCTTTGTGATTGCGGGCATTTGCGTGGGGCTTTCGGCCATCATGCTGACCTCGCGGCTCAACTCGGTAAGCCCGAGCGATGCAGGTTATTTTTATGAACTGGATGCCATTGCTGCCGTCGTCATCGGAGGCACGGCGCTTTCCGGCGGGCGCGGCTCGGTATGGGGCACGGTCATCGGTGCGCTGATTCTGGGCATTATCAACAACATGCTTAACCTGACCGGCGTTTCCCCTTATTTACAGGGGCTGGTCAAGGGCGGCGTCATTTTGCTGGCGGTACTGCTGCAGTACAAGCGTGCCTGATTGGTTAATACGGGTTTTAAAAACGGTCTTTTCGGTCGCTATGCCCAAACAGGGCCGACGATCACACTGGGCGGGGTTGGCTCGCCCATCCACGATGTACGTTAGAAAGGGAGCAATAACAATGACACTATCACGCCTTTTCAAGACTGCCGCGCTGGCAACGGCCATAGCAAGCACATCCAGCCTGGCGCTGGCCGACGACTACCATATTGGCGTCACCGTACCCTCCGCTGACCATGGCTGGACCGCAGGCCTTTTGTGGTGGGCACAGCAAGCTGCCGACGACCTGAGTGAGAAGTATCCGGATGTGAGCTTTACGGTGCTTTCCGCCAACTCCGGCACGGCCCAGGTCTCTAACGTGGAAGATCTGATGATCCGCAACCTGGATGCACTGGTCATTCTTCCCCACGACCCGGCAACGCTTCAGGCGGTTATTTCCGAAGCTTATGACGAAGGCATCTACACCGTTGTGGTCGACCGCGAGCTTGAAACGCCTGCACAAAACGTCTTTATTGCGGGCGATAACCCAGGCTTGGGCGATCACGCCGCGCGTTATATCGCTGAAGAGCTGGGCGGCGAGGGCAATATTCTGGTGCTGGAAGGTCCGCCGATTCCCATCAACAGCCAGCGTGTCGATGCCTTTAATCGAGTGATGGAAAACTATCCCGATATCAATATCCTGGCCTCCCAAACGACCAACTGGAACCCCCAGCAGGCGCTTAGCGTAACGGAAGACCTGCTGGGCAGTAACCCGGAAGTGGATGCCATTTGGGCGGGTGACGATGACGTATTGATCTCGGCGCTTCAGGCGGTTGATGAAAACAACCGCGACGATATAAAGCTGATTGTGGGCGGTGGCGGTTCTCAGCGCGTGATCGAAATGATCCGTGACGAGCATCCGATGGTTAAAGGCACCGTAACCTATCCGCCGAACATGATTGCCTCTGCCATGGCGCTAGCGGTGCACGGTGTTAAAGGCGAGCATCTGGGTGATATGTACCACGGCGTGCCTTCACGGCTCATTCTTAACGCTGACCTGATCACCCTCGACAATGTAGAAGAGTACTACGAGCCAGAAGCGTCCTACTAAACGCCCCGGCCGCTAAACGCCCCGCCCTTGAGCTAGTGAATGGCCAAGGGCGGTGCGTTTTTTGTCTTGAGAGCGGCTTTAACGTTAGCGCTGTTCGCGTTCCAGGGGCAGAGCGTAGCTTGCGGTGATATGGGCAACCGGGCGGGTGTCATCCGCGGCGGAGAAAACCTGTACCTCGCCAACGCCTAATCGGCGGCCCAGCTTGATCAGTTTGGCGTGGGCGATAATGTCGTGTTCGCCTGAAGCGGCACGCAGGAAGTGGCAGTTGAAATCGCTGGTGACCGCCATGGGTTCAGGGCCGATTTGGGCCAGAATCGCCACATAAAGCGCTACGTCGGCAAAGCCCATCATGGTAGGGCCGGAAACCCGAGGGCCAGGGCGTAAATGCTCATAACCTACCACTAAGCGCATCGTGGCACTCATCTCGCCCACGCTTTCAACTCTGCCCATTCGCTGGGGAAATACTTCATCCAGAAAGTGTTCGATCTGTTCGACAGTCATGACGGTCATTATTGTTATCCTTCATAAAAAAGCCCCAAGGCATATGCCTTGGGGCTAGTTGTACCACGAAACCGATTTACTTGGCTTTATGCACCTGGCGCCACTCGTGAAGTAGCGGCTCGGTGTAGCCTGACGGCTGCACGCGACCCTTGAAGATCAGGTCAGAGGCGGCCTTGAAGGCGGTAGAGTCTTCGAAGTGACTGCTCATCGCGGTGTAAGTGGGGTCACCGGCGTTTTGCTCATCGACGACCTTGGCCATGCGCTTGAGGGTTTCTTCAACGCGTGGCGCATCCACAACGCCGTGGTGCAGCCAGTTGGCGATATGCTGGCTGGAAATACGCAGCGTAGCGCGGTCTTCCATCAGGCCCACGTCGTGAATATCCGGCACTTTCGAGCAACCCACGCCGTGCTCTACCCAGCGCACCACGTAACCCAGTATGCCCTGGCAGTTGTTGTCCAGCTCCTGCTGCTTCTCGTCATCGGACCAGTTGGCGTTTTCAGCCACCGGCACGCTGAGTAGATCATCCAGGAAGTCAGGCTCGCCCAGGTCTTCAAGCTCGCGCTGAATGTCGGTCACGTTCACTTGATGATAGTGCAGCGCGTGCAGGGTAGCGGCCGTGGGTGAAGGCACCCAAGCGGTGTTGGCACCGGCTTTGGGGTGGCCGATTTTCTGTTCGAGCATGTTGTGCATTAAATCGGGCATGGCCCACATGCCTTTACCGATCTGGGCGCGACCGCGCAGGCCGCAGGCAAGGCCTACCTGCACGTTGCTCTTCTCATACGCCGCGATCCATTTGGCGCCTTTCATATCGCCCTTGCGAACCATCGGGCCCGCTTCCATCGCGGTATGCATTTCATCGCCGGTCCGGTCGAGGAAGCCCGTGTTGATGAATGCCACGCGTGAAGAGGCCTCGGCAATACACGCCTTGAGGTTAACCGTCGTGCGGCGCTCTTCATCCATGATGCCCATTTTCAGGGTATCGCGGCTCATGCCCAGCAGGTCTTCCACGCGGCCAAACAGCTCGTTGGCAAACGCTACTTCAGCAGGGCCGTGCATCTTGGGCTTGACGATATACACTGAGCCGGTGCGCGAATTGCGCGGCTGATCGGCGTCTTTTTTCAGATCGTGCAGGGCAAGCAACGAGGTCACCACGGCGTCGAGAATACCTTCCGGCAGCTCGTTGCCATCCTCATCCAGAATCGCTGGCGTGGTCATCAAGTGGCCCACATTACGCACAAACATCAGTGAACGACCGGGTAAGGTTACCTTGCCGCCTTCGGTGGTGTTCCAGGTGCGGTCAGCGTGCAGCTTGCGCGCAAAGGTTTTACCGCCCTTGTCGATGCTCTCTTCCAGATCGCCCTTCATCAGGCCGAGCCAGTTGCTATACACACCGACCTTGTCTTCGGCGTCCACGGCGGCCACGGAGTCTTCGCAATCCATAATGGTGGTCAGCGCGGCTTCCACTACCACATCTTTCACGCCCGCTGGGTCGGTTTTGCCGATGGCGTGACTGGCGTCGATCTGGATTTCCAGGTGTAGGCCGTTATTGGCCAGCAAAATAGCTTCAGGTGCCGTCATTTCACCGGTAAAGCCAATCAGCTTGGCTGAATCTTTTAGCCCGGTTTCCCGGCCGCCTTCCAGCGTAACCACCAGATGGCCGTCGCGAATCGCATATTTAACCGCATCGCGGTGGGAGCCGGTGGCCAAGGGCGCGGCACGATCCAGAACGCCTCGCGCATAGGCAATGACTTTGGCGCCGCGCTTGGGGTTAAAGCTGGTGCCTTTCTCCGCGCCGTCTTCCTCGGAAATAGCGTCAGTGCCATAGAGCGCATCGTAAAGACTGCCCCAGCGCGCATTCGCCGCATTCAGGGCGTAGCGGGCGTTACTCACCGGCACCACCAGCTGCGGGCCGGCTTGAAGTGCTACTTCACGGTCCACGTTGGCAGTATTGGCTTTCACGTTGGATGGCGCGTCTACCAAGTAGCCGACCTGCTTTAAAAACGCTCGGTAAGCCGGCATATCGCTTATCGGGCCGGGGTTTTCACGGTGCCAGGTATCGAGTTTTTCCTGCAGCGCGTCACGCTCTGCTAGCAATTGACGATTTTTTGGGGTCAGATCATGAAACAGAGCATCGACACCGGCCCAAAAAGCGCTTTTATCCACACCCGTTCCGGGTAGCGCCTGTTCATTAATAAAACGGTCCAGCTCGGCGGCCACCTGTAAACGGTGGTGCGTGATACGCTCGCTCATGGGGAGTTCTCCTGTGAAGATGCCCGTGGATTGTTTGAAGGCCACAGTTAGAGTGAAAATATATTTATGGAAAATACTTCCATATCTGGTTGGGCATGTAAACAGCGTAGACCTTAAAGCAGTAAAATGCTCGACCAAATGATGAGAAGAGGCCCAGAGTGGCCTTCTTAAAATAATGGAAGTAGGGCGTTCACGGAGAGACAGGGATGCAGGATTTCCAGCAGTTGGAAGGCTTGTTTCGGCAAGCATCAGGCGAGTCAGCGTTCTCTCGATTAATACCGGGTGAGGCGCTTTGGAACATAGTGCAGGACTATTTCCTGCACTATGGCCTCGAAACACTATTGGAAGACACCGATGAGGTGCACGCAGGGTTTATCGATACCGGGCGCTTTAGCCTGTGGTGCCAGGTCTGGAGCCCGCCCAAGCCGTCCGGCACGGCGTTTGTGGTGCACGGCTACTTCGATCATTTAGGGCTTTATCGCCATCTGCTGGCGCACCTATTGGCGAAAGGCTGGCGGGTAGTGCTATGGGACTTACCGGGCCACGGTCTTTCAAGCGGCCCGCGGGCGGAAATTGAAGATTTCGACGACTACCAGCACTGCCTGACACATATGCAGAATACTCTGCAAACACTGAAGATGGCTCCTAAACCCTGGCTGGGGGTTGGGCAAAGCACCGGGGCCGCTATTTTGGCCACCGACGCGTTAACCCGCCGTGAGGCATCCGAGTGGGATGGCTTAGTGCTACTGGCGCCGTTGGTACGTCCCTGGCGGTGGAGCCAGGCCAGCTGGGTGCATTTAATCGCTAGCCCGTTTTTAAAAGAGCTGCCGCGCAAATACCGGCCCAACTCAACCGATGAAACGTTTACCGAATTTCTGCGTGACCGCGACCCGCTGCAGCCCGAGCGGTTGAGCGTTGCCTGGGTGAGCGCCATGCGCCGTTGGATGCCGCGCCTGCTGGCGCTAGCGCCTGTGGATATACCGGTGTTGATTTTGCAGGGCCAGCAGGATTTAACGGTGGACTGGGAATGGAACCTGAACATTCTGGCGGAAAAATTTACCGCCGCTGAGGTTCACTACCATCCAGATGCGCGCCACCATCTGGTGAACGAAGCAGAGCCGATTCGTCAGGTGCTGTTTGAAGCCGTTAATACGTTTATTGACCAGATGCCCGCCGGTAAGCCTGAGGCTACCGATCAATAAGCATTTACTTAAAGGAGTGTTAACAGATGACAGCAGCGCCCAAGGTATTAGTATTTGCAGGCAGTAGCCGTCAGAACTCACTCAATAAGCAGCTGGCCCGGCTAGTGGCTAAGCGTATTGAAGCGCTGGGCGGTGTGGCAACGTTCGTGGATTTAAAAGACTACCCGTGCCCCTTGTTTGATGAAGATATCGAAACCCAGGGCATGCCCGAGAACGTGCTTAAACTGCGTAAGCTATTGGCCGATCACCGGGCGCTGTTTATCGCCTCGCCGGAATACAACGGCTTTATCACTCCGCTTTTGAAGAACACGCTGGACTGGCTGTCTCGCCCTTATGAAGACACGCCGGGTCTGGCACTTTACTCAGGTAAATGGGCCGCGCTGGTATCGGCTTCCCCCGGCGGGTTAGGCGGCATTCGCGCCATGCCGTTGGCCCAACAGCTGCTCGCCAATCTGGGCTTGATCGTACTGCCCCAGCCCATGTCGCTCTCTAAAGCGCACACGGCTTTTGATGAAACGGGCTCGTTTATCGAAGAAGCCAATAGCAAAAAGCTGGATGCGCTCTGCCAGCGGCTGGTGGATATTCTGGTGCGTGCGAAGGATTAGGTTCTACTCAAGAATCTGTCAGCCAAGTCCATTTCAATCGCCTATCCAATTACCAAAAGTAGTTGGATAGATTGTGGTTGAATTGTTTATATGTTAATTATTATTAAGCCAATGCTAAAATAGCTGAATGGAGAATGAACAAGCAAAGAGCTTGGAAACGAAGGTTAAGAAGATGGTCTATAAATGAATAGAGATTTTCAATATTTGACAGAATTGATTGAAGAATTTTTTCGTCAGCGAAGAGTAGGTAGATCTTTAAGTATCATTGAAGAACAAAATATTACGGGGTGGGAAATCTGGTTTCAGGTTGAATTCGCCAACTTTCTCAGCCAGCATCACTCCATGCCTGAGTGGTGGCGCGAGTACGCTGTAGAGTTTGACCGGCGGAGGGAAAAGATGGGAGTTTTTTGCCGTCCTGATTTTATAATTCGTAAGAAAGGATGGCGAACAGATGCTTATGCGGCCTTGGAAGTAAAGCAGCATCCAGAGGCTAGCGTATGCTTCTCTAACATGATGAAAGATATTACAAAGATTGCCAAAATTAGAGCGTCCTCTTTGGATCTTAGATCTTTTTGGGTACTGGGGATCCATTTAAGAAAACCTAAAGCTGAGCTTTTTAATATGATTGAATCACGGCACGAGGCTGCCGGATTGCAGTTGTATGCCGATAATGTTCTTATCAAGTATATACCCAATAGTAAATATGCATTTTCCATATTCTGAAGTGGATAGTATGAATCTTCCTTTCCGGCCTGGGAGGGTCGAAGGGCTGTGTTAGCTGACGTTAGAAAAAGCTTGTGTGTAGTGGTTCAATAAAACCGGACACCAACGTAGGTGGTAATATTGCCACCATAAGCGAGGTGTCTGATGACCAAGAAACGACGTACTTTTTCGCCTGAATTTAAGCAGGAAGCTGCCTGAACCGCCCCGGTTATTCCGGAGACCGGTTTGTTTGAGTCAGGCAGCTTCACCCGACTCCTCCAATTGACGATAATACGTCCTTTCTCGTTCTGCTGGTGGAACGTTTCCTATGGGTTCCAGCAGTCGGCGATTGTTAAACCAGTCAACCCATTCCAGCGTGGCATACTCAACGGCATCTCGCCCTTTCCATGGTCCACGATGGTGAATCACCTCCGTTTTGAATAAGCCGATGATGGTCTCGGCCAGCGCATTGTCGTAGGAGTCACCGGTGGTGCCGACGGAGGCATCGATACCCTCATCAGCCATACGCTCTGTGTAGCGGATCGAGAGATATTGGCTTCCTCTATCACTATGATGGATTAACCCTTGCCTGTGCTTTCGTGCCCACAGTGCTTGCTCCAGAGCGTCCAGTACCAGTCCCGTTTTCATCGACGTTGCTACGCGCCAACCCACGATACAGCGTGCATAAACATCGATAACGAACGCAACGTAAACGAAGCCAGACCAGGTAGCAACATAGGTAAAATCGGCCACCCAAAGCTGATTTGGACGCATGGCCGTAAAGTCACGTTTCACTAAATCAGGTGCTCGTTTCTGGTCGGGATCACTGATCGTCGTGAAGGGGCGTTGGCCTCGCACCACGCCGCGAATTCCCAGGCGTCGCATGAGTCGTTCTACGGTGCAACGAGCAACATTAACGCCCTCACGGCGGAGTTGCCGCCAGACCTTACGAGCACCGTAGACGCAGAAGTTTTCTTCCCACACGCGCTGAATCTCAGCAGTAAGAAACGCATCCTGCCGATATCGATCTGCCCGCCGCTCAGGATCGGTCTCAAGTGCCTTGTGGTGGTAATACGTCGATGGGGCGATTGGCAGCTGGCTACAAATCGACTCGACCCCGAACTGAGCACGATGCTCGTCGATAAATGACACCATCAATTGGGTTTGCGGTCGAGCTCCGCCTGGGCGAAAAAAGCAGCCGCCTTACGGAGAATTTCATTGGCGCGCTTCAATTCGACGTTTTCACGCTCTAGCTGCTTGAGTCGTTCATTTTTAGGCAGATTAGCCGAGCTATCTTCCTGCATGAGTTCTGAGCGTTTGCACCAGGCTCTTAAGGTCTCTGGTGAACAGCCAAACTTGCTGGCAATGGAGCAGATCGCCGCCCACCTGGACGGGTATTCGCCTTGCTGTTCAAGGACTAATCGAACAGCTCGCTCCCGGACTTCTGAGGAATATCGTTTTGTTGAGTTCATAACTCCATCCTCTCAAGATATGGAGTCTCCGGTAAAGCCGGGGCGGTTCAGTATTAATATAGCCGAGAAGCAGCCCAGTGGAGAGCCAGGCAGTGCTTACCAATCAGTGATCGCTTTAAAGAGAATATCAGTGCCTTTGATAAGGTCGTCCACATCCATGGCTTCTCGTGGGTTGTGAGAACCATGGGCATTACGTACGAAGACCATGCCTGACGGAATACCGGCATTGGCAAATATGGCGGCGTCGTGTCCAGCACCAGAAGGCAGCTTATGTGGTTTGATGCCACAATCTTCGGCGGCGAGAGAGAGACGTTCGATGACGTTGTCATGCATGCGGGCTGGTGCGGTATCGGTTCTATCATCGAAGGTAAAAGTAACCCCATGTTGGTGCGCAACTTCCTCACATTCCGTACGGAAACGTTGGTAGAAAGTTTCCAGCGTATCAGTTGCCTGACTGCGTGCCTCAAAAGCGAACGTCAACATCCCCGGAATACGGCTGATAGCATGCTCTTTCGGATCGGTACCCACCATTCCAATGGTGACGACAAGATCCTTTTTCTCTTCGAGAAAGGCGCGCCAGTGTTCATCCAAGCGGTTCACTAGATCGCCGAAGGCAAACACCGCATCTTTTCGCAAAGTGCGTGGGATAGCGCCTGAATGTCCTGCTTCGCCTTGGCACACGATACGAGTGTGGCGCACATTGCCGCGTATACCGGAGACGATGGCCGCTGGCCATTGCTGCTCTATCATCACTGGTCCCTGCTCGATGTGTAACTCGAGATAGCTTTTGGCAATTTGCGGGTCGAATAAGGATTTTCCTAATTGAATAGGCGCAAGATTGATACCGACGCCTTCCATTGCGGTGGCCAAAGTGCTACCGGAGCCGCTCGACTTCGCAGACAGGTCATGCTCGTCGAGCATGCCGAAAAGCGCGCGTGAGCCTATATTGGCGCGCCCATAAAAAGCACTTTCTTCTCCTCGCAACATTAATAAGCGCACAGGGGTGGCCAATGGCGGTTGCACCTGCTGAAGGCGAATGAGACAAAGCAGCCCCGCGACGATTCCCGCCGCTCCATCATAGTTTCCGCCTTTGGGTACTGAGTCGGCATGGGAGCCTATATAGTGCCCCGCACGATGTCCATCATCCTCGGGCATTCGGACGACAATGTTGCTTGCACTATCGGATAAAACTTCCAACTGATGAGCAGTAGCCACGGCAGAAAAAATCTTTAATGCGGCATCTTCACCGCTAGAGTAGCACTCTCGAGTGATTCCTTCTTCGTCGGAAGTTTCGTTAGCCAGCTCATGGAAAATTGCTTCGGCCAATGCGTTTTCAGAGGAAAACCCCGTCCAGTCGACGTAGCTGGAATAGCGGGTGGAAGAGGAACTCATAATATAGTCTCCTTGTTGTTGAGCACGCTCATACCATCCATAACTGACTACGTGACCAACCATATCTGCGAATTTATCTTAAAAGATACTTATATCATTTTTTAGATAATGAGATTGTCTGTTAAATTTGTCAATTCGTATTGATGCTCTTTAATATCAATGCAATTAAAAGCGAGCCCTTTGTTAACAGAGAGATGCCTTATCCATAGGGGGGACTTCGATACTTTCCATGTCCTCAAAAGAGGATTAACTAATGAGCACTTTTTTAGTGCATTTATTATAAATTTAACTTTTTTTGCACCAAATTGGATCAATAATGATGTTGTCGAGTGGTCTTTATGGTTCCTTTTCTACATAAGTCTATATTAATAAACATTTTCTTTTTTTTTGGAATTTTCTTTGCTTTTGTATTTGAGAAACATTTTAAAATTTGAGGTTAATTAAAAATGAAAAAGATCCATTGGACTTACAGCGTTGCTGTTGTGTCAGGAGTCATACTTGGCGTGACCAGCCTTACCGCATCGGCAAAAGAGTTCATCTCTATCGGGGGAGGAGGAACTGGGGGCACTTTTAACACTCTTGCAAGTGGCGTTGCATCCCGTATGAATGACACCTTTGATGATGTGCGGTTCACGGTTGAAGGCTCGGCGGGCTCTACCGAAAACATTCGGCGTATTGGTTCGGGTGATCTGCAGATGGGTATTACGTTCACAGGCGATTCCTATCTTGCCGCGAACGGACTTGAGGATTTCGCTGAAACGGGGACAGTCGACAATGTGCGGTTTTTAGGATTTGTTTTCAGCGCCGTATCGCAACTTGTAACCACTGCTGATTCAGGAATCGAATCTATCGCCGACCTGGAAGGTCACCGCATTTCTGTTGGTAGCGCCGGGTCTGGTACGGCTCAAACCATGGATCGTATCCTGGAGTACTTCGATCTTGAGGATCGTGTCAGTACAAGTTATATCAATGGATCGCAATCTTCCGACCAGCTGCGCAATGGCCAACTTGATGCCTATCATGGGCAGTGGGGGGTTCCTGCGGGCGCAATCGTCGATACCACTTCGAGCCTTGATGCCAAGTTAATTAGCACGTACGACGAACTAAAAGACGCCGATTTTTTCGATGCCTACCCATTTTACAGCGAAGCGATTATTCCGGCTGGTAGTTATTCCGGTATTGACTATGACGTCAAATCGATCCGCGACATTGGTATTCTCGTGGCCAGTGAAGACGTAAGCGACGATCTTGCTTATCGTATATTGGAGAGTCTGTATAGCGAAGAAGGACTCGAACACATGCGTGCGGTGAGCAATACCACACGGGAAATGAGTCTCGAAAACGGAGTGAGTGGCGGCAACTTCATTCCGTTGCATCCAGGCGCAGAGCAGTTTTGGCGTGATCAAGGCATTGAACTTCCTCAATAACATTTTAAGTACGTTCTTATCATTAAGTCACTGAAAGAAAGGTGGTAGCTAAAAGCGACGCTTTTGTTACTACCTTTTCTCGCTCAGGATGCCTTGGTAAAGAGTGCGTAGGCTACTAACTCAGAGTAGGTCGAATACATGTTGCGGAAAAACGAAAAGATACGCAGCGAACGTGATGATGGCACAGTAAATATTGACGGGCTGCAGTCGCCATGGCGCATTATTATCAAGCTGCTTGCTGCGTCTATGAGTGCTTTCTACCTTTATAGCGCCGCTTTTGGTGCAGCCGACATGCAATACCATCTAGGCGTTTTTGTGGCTCTCACCTTCGCACTGGTCTTCATAACGTATCCCACACGAAGAGGTACATCTAAAAGCGCGCCAAGCCTTCTTGATATAGGGCTGGCGGGACTGGCTCTGGTCGTGTGTGGATATTTCATGCTCTATTACCCAGATATAACACGCCGGCTGGGAGCAGAGACACAGGCCGATTTGTTATGCGGACTTATTCTTTTAGTTCTCTCCATCGAGATGGCGCGGCGAGTGCATGGTTGGATGCTGCCCGGTATCGCGATAGCGTTTATCCTTTTCACGATATTTGGGCGCAGTATGCCTGATGTGATCTCGCATCGCGGCTTTTCGCTAGAGCGCATCGCGTTATTCAATTTCATTTCGGAAGATGGGCTTTTCGGAATGATCGCTCGAGTGTTCGTTAACTACGTAATCGTTTTTATTTTTTTTGGTGCCTTTCTCTCGGCATCCGGTACCGGCGCTTTTTTCATTGATATAGCGACGGCGTTAGCGGGTAAGCGCACTGGGGGCCCTGCCAAGGTCTCGATTGTTGCTTCAATGCTATTGGGTTCCATTTCTGGTAGTGCGATTGCCAATACCGTCACTACTGGTTCTTTGACAATTCCCTTGATGAAAAAAACGGGATATCCCAAAGAAACGGCGGGGGCTATTGAAGCATCGGCATCTATCGGGGGTATGTTTTTGCCGCCCGTTATGGGCGCGGGCGTCTTTATCATGGTAGAGCTAACTGGCATTCCTTATCAGACGCTCATTGCAGTCTCCATCGTGCCCGCGATCCTTTATTTTGCCAGTATCTGGTGGGCCGTTCATTTTGAGGCCAAGCGATTAGGTCTTCGTGGCCTGTCAGATGACGAGGTGCCAAAGGTCAGGTCAGTTCTACGCAAACGGGGCATTCTGAGTTTGCCTCTGCTCTTGGTAATTGCATTGCTTGTCTATGGGTTTACACCAGCATTTGCCGCTTTTTGGGGTGTGCTGGCAACAATCCCTTGCTCATGGGGGACAAAAGAAACGAGGATGGGAATCGGCGATATCTATGCTGCACTTTATCAAGGCGGGCTTAGTACGCTGGTTATCGGTTCTATCGTGGGCGTCATTTCCATTATTTTGGGAATGATTAGCTTGACCGGAATGGCCCAAGAGTTCACCTCGATATTCCTCTCGGTTTCAAGCGGTAATCTGCTTCTAGCGATCATTCTGATCGCTCTCGCGAGCCTAGTGATCGGTATGGGATTGCCGGTAACGGCCTCTTACATCGTAATAGCAGTGTTGGCGGTACCAGCCTTGAACGAGCTGGGCGTTGCATTGATTGCCGCTCACATGATTGTTTACTGGCTAAGTCAGGACTCAAATATTACGCCTCCAGTATGTATTGCCGCATATGCTGGAGCTGCAATTGCAAAAGCAGATCCATTTACGACCGGCGTAAGGGCAATGAAATTATCAAAAATGCTCTACATTATGCCCTTGCTGTTTGCCTTTTCACCCATGTTGATGAATGGAGAGCCATTCGATATTGCGGTTGTATGGCTGTCCGCCTTGATAGGAGTGTTTCTACAAGGTGCCGTAAGTGCGGGTTACTTTCGCACCAAAACGAATATCAGTCAGCGAATCCTATTGTTAATCGCAATGGTGTTGTGCTATTGGCCAAACGTTTGGACAACGGTGTTGGGTATCATCATGTCCGGCGTGGTTTACCTGTGGCAACGGTCGCAATATTATCAATCGTCTTATTCAAGATAACGGTAGCTAATACCTTTAGCGGTCGTTAAAAATGGGGGCTTGTAAAGTAGCCCCCATTTCGTAAGCGAAGCGTAGAAGTTAGTATTACAGTGTAACCTTGAGTATGACCTGTATTGAGGTGCCATATCCTTTGAGCGAAATATGATAGCGTTTACCGTCGTAGCCGTCTCGGCCAGCTTTATTAGAAGATGAGATCTCTTCTCTGGCAGAAAATACTATCGAGTTTTATGGCCCTTGATCAGCATTGCTTGGTTGGCTAGGTACGATATTACGACATCAGCTTAATATAGGTTATTACGAGATATTGATATTATTTTTTATGGTAACTGTTTTGATGTTTAGCTTCTTTATGAGCTTCACGTGCAAGCAGGTAGCATCAGGCTACGCTTATCGCATCGGCACAGCATCGATATTGTCGATTTCCTGGTCGTAAATCCGGCGATGGTGATGAAAAAACCATTGGTTGATCAGCTGCCTGGATATATCTTATTGATCGTGTATGCCAAAAGCCGACTCTTTATCATGGTACAAGGCTTCCAGTGCACACTATATTGCCACACGTGTTATCTTTCCTTGAGACAAAGTGCGCAAAAATCATATATTATGATAAGTGTCTCATTCTGATATAAAAGGCGGCCGTTGGGAGCCCGAAATGTGTGATTCTAAATATTTATTTGGTAAGCCTTATCACGCCTTCGTTATGCGAAAGTACATTGAGATTTTAATGTATGTTGCTCGATACATCGGGTTCAAGGCCATGCCCCCTATATCTTATAATAAGAAGGCTTTTGGGTATGTCTGAAAAATTTAATGATATTGGAGATAGGCTGCGTGCTTTTCGGCTGGGTAGTAATATACCGCCTGAAATTATAGCAGATAAAATCGGTGTTTCAAGGGCGGCGCTATATCGTTATGAAAAGGGCGCACTTCCTAAGCTTGAGACCTTGGAAAAAATATCCGAGGTTTTATCCGTTTCAATGACGACCCTTCTAGGCGTCGGTGTGGAATATCTATCGTCTTGTGTCAGCTTTATGGAACGCATGCGGCAAATAGAAGTCGAAACACGCCATATTTCAGCAATGTTTGGTCCCATTGCCTATTTATTGACAACGCCACAGTATGATGAAGTTTTAAACGATGTTCTGAAAGAAAGTCTACCTGATGATCTAAAAAAATGCTCAGAGACTTTAAAAGTCGTAGATAATATCATGAATGTCCTAAGGGAGAGAAAGAGAAACTATATGCTCAAGAAGCCTGGGTTTTTAAGCCTAATGTCTGCTTCTGAACTTCAGCGCTTCGTTGGGAATGGGTTTGTTGGAACATATAATCTTGATAATCAGTTGGTTAAAAAAAGAATCGTTATTGCTAAAAATGAGGTGGAGCATATTATCGGTTTAATCGAAGATCAGCCAATCGGTGTTCAAGTGGGATTGCTGAAAGACACAATGCCAAACTCCTCTTTTCAAATATTCAAACAACCAAAAAGGGACACTATTGCAACAAGTCCATTTACACTAGGGGATCTTCCTAATGTTAGATTAGGGGTTGCGATGATCACGTCGGCACCAGAGGCTGTCAAACTTCATACTGATATTACTAGCGATATTTGGGGGCGTTCGCTGAAAGGAACAAAAGCTATTGATTATATAAGGAAAAATATTTTAATTGATTAATTTCATTGATTAAGGCGTATTTTTATAAATCGAGTTGTTCTTTATGGTAACTTAATAAGTAGAGTTTAAATGGAGGTTGATATGAAATTTATTGACGCTATCGAAAAGTTTGAAAATTTTCCGGCTTGCACAGATGCCTTCGTAAAGCTAAAGAAAGATATGAACGAGCTGATTATAAATGATCCGGATTATGCAGCTGTTTATCTTGTGATTCATGATTTTTCTAAAAAACATCACTTTTATTATGAGGATCAGGCCGTCTCGCCAGAGGTTTCCGATAGTGCTAAAAAGCAAATGATTGAGTATTTAACCCGGCTTAAAGAGCTTGTTTCAAACCGAAATAGAGAAGCGGCTTTTATCGCACTTAGTGCTATTTCTCATGACTATTTCACTCAAGGCCGTGTTCTAGAGCCTTAAATTTAAACGGTATGGGCGGATTCCGCATCCTTCCTGATTATCCAAGCGCATTATGGCGGATGAATGAATACTTTGCTTAATATTTGTACGATAGGCAAGGATACTCATAGCTTGGGTAGAGTGTTCTGACCAGGTCCCATGGGTAGTAGGCAATCTTTGATCTTGATTTCGCTTGAATGGATGTTGGGGAGCTGGGCCATGTTTCACCACTTCCTGCGCAAGCTAAACAGCGATCTAAAAAATCAAACGAGGTGCTGCTACAGACAAACCAGAGTTCAAACGCCCCTCTCAGGCCCCCTTCAACAGCCTATCCAGCTGTCGATAGCCAATGGCCTCAATCAAGTGCGCCTGAGTGGGTTTGGGCTCCCCCTGTAAATCAGCCAGCGTCAGCGCCACGCGCAGCACGCGGTGGTAGGCGCGGGCGGAGAGCTTGAGCTTTTCCAGCACGCTGGCAAGCCAAGTGCGTTCCTCATCGTTCAAGTCGCAAGCGGCTTCCAGCGCCTTGCCGCCGAGCTGGCTATTGAGTGCGCCGCGCGCCATCTGGCGCTCCCTGGCCGCCATCACGCGCTCGCGCACCGCATCCGACGATTCGCCCTGAGTCTGGGCGGTGAGCTGTTCCGGCGGTAGCGCGGGCACTTCGACCTGTAAGTCGATGCGATCCAGTAGGGGGCCGGAAAGCCGCGCCTGATAGCGCTGAATCTGGCTGGCGGTGCACTGGCAGCGCTGGCGTGGGTCGCCCAGGTGCCCGCAGGGGCACGGGTTCATTGCAGCTACCAATTGAAATTGAGCCGGGTAACGGCGCTCGTGGCTTGCCCGGGCGAGATGTATTTCGCCAGTTTCCAGTGGCTGTCTTAAAACTTCTAACACGTTGCGGGAAAATTCCGGCAGCTCGTCTAAAAACAGCACGCCGTGGTGGGCAAGCGATATCTCGCCCGGCTTGGGTTTCGAGCCACTGTCATTTTCAGCAATTGATGCGACCCTCAGGGCGTAATATCGGGCTATTATGGTAGTCTGTACAGGATTGAGTGCGACAGAATTAATAGCAATTGATGCGACAGGCCTTGTTTTATTCAACATTTGGTGCGACTACCCATGCCACTGCCTACATCCGTTCGTAAAATCGGCCCTACCCGACGAAGTGTGTCTGGCTACTATGCCTTTCGCGGGGAGGAGTCTATTGCGTTCGAGTCGACGCTCGAACGTGATTTCCTCATCAAGGCTGACTTTGATGTGAGCGTCCTTGGTGTGATTTCCCAGCCGTGCGAGATCCCGTTTCATCATCCCGTGACCGGTAGGCGCTACACCTACACACCTGACTATTTGGTTTATTACCGTCTCGGTAACCGTCATTACAGGGATTACCCAAAACCTCTCCTGGTGGAGGTCAAACCACGGGAAAAGTGGCAAGCACATTGGCGTGAATGGTCGCCTAAATGGAAGGCGGCGATGCGGCATGCCAACAACGAGGGCTGGGCGTTTCGCATTCATGATGAAAGCCGCATTCGTGATAAGACCTTGGACAACATTACCTTCCTAGCGCGCTATAAGCGGATGGTGTTTCCCTCTGTCGAAAGCCAGGCAGTCCTCAACACGGTGAGGGAAATGGGTGTGGCGACCTTGGATTACCTGCTTTCTCGGTACTTTATGGGCGATATTTACCGGGCAGAGGGGATTGCGCATTTATGGCATCTACTGGCGACTCGGCAGTTAGATTGCGATATGGCCCAATCCTTCAGTCCTCTATCAGAGGTATGGGTACCCGATTATGAATAACCATCGTGGCAGCGCAACTGAACCCAATAACGGCGTCGCCCAAACACGCCAACACTTGCAGATTATGGTGGGTGAGCAGGTTCAGAAAGATGGCACCGTTTACCGAATTTCCCAGGTGCTCGATTTTGAGACAGTCATTGGCATTGCCGTTGAGTCCGGGCGTAGTTGCCCGCTTCGCATCAAAGAACTAGCGCCTCTCAATAGCGGGTCCGTATCCCCTGAGCAGGATATGTCCGAGATTGGGGATGCCGATTGGCGGGAGGCCGAGCATCGCTTTTCCATCATTAAGCCCTTGGTGGATCGCCATACGGTGGGGCGGGATGCAGCGGAGGAGCGTGCGAAACAAACGGGGGTTGATACGGCTACGATCTACCGTTGGTTGAAGCGGTATAAAGCGACGGGCTCGGTGCTTGCATTGATTCCTCAAAAGCCAGGGTGGAAGAAAGGAAAGTTGCGTATCCCCGCGCATGCCGAGGCGGTGATTCAGGAAGTCATCAAAGAGGTGTATTTGACGCTGCAGCGTCCGTCCGCACAAAAAGCGGTACAGGAAGTCATGCGGCGCTGCCATGAACGGCGCATCGACCCGCCGAGCCCTGGTACCGTTCGTGCTCGTCTGCGTGATATCCCAGAGCGTGACCGGTTGCGTGGCCATGGTTTTAGAGACAAAGCCATTAACAAGTTCCAGCCGGCTGCCGGAAAATTTCCCAATGCGGACTATCCGTTAGCCGTTATGCAGATTGACCACACACCTGCCGATATTATTTTGGTCGATGACGTGTATCGCAAGCCGATTGGTCGCCCATGGATTACGTTGGCCATGGACGTGTTTACTCGCATGGTCACGGGGTATTACTTGTCGTTTGACCCGCCCTCTGAAACATCTGTCGGCATGTGTGTGGCGCACTCCATGCTTCCTAAAGATGAGTGGTTGCTACTGCATAATGTGGAGGCTGAGTGGCCGGTATGGGGCACACCCGCCACGATTCATGTCGATAACGGCCCAGATTTTCGCTCTGAGACGTTTCGGCGCTCATGCCTAGCCTATGGGATCAACCTTGAGTTTCGGCCTGTTAAGCAGCCTCGTTATGGTGGCCACATTGAGCGGGTACTGGGCTCTCTTCTAAAGGAAATCCATAACCTGCCTGGGACGACCTTCTCCTCCATTAAAGAGAAAGAGGGATACGATCCAGAGAAGCACGCGGCCATGACGAAAAGCGAGTTTGAAGAGTGGCTGGTGACGTTGATTTGCAAGGTTTACCACCAGCGCCTTCATTCTGGGATTGGTATGTCGCCGATGAAGAAGTGGGAAATTGGTGTGTTTGGCAATGCGGATGTGCAGGGAGTGGGATTAGCGCCGAGGCCTGCTGACAGGCTCTCTGTATTGCTCGATTTTTTGCCCAGCTTTCAGCGTACGATCCAGACCTTTGGTGTGACCATCGATGGCATAAACTATTACGATGAAGCGCTAAGACCTTGGATCAATGCCAAAGATCCAGACATGCCAGACAAGAAACGCACCTTTGTTTTCCGGCGCGACCCTCGCGACATTAGTGTCATTTGGTTCAAAGACCCGGAGCTCGGGCACTATTTTCGCGTGCCCTTTGCCAATCTTGCCCTCCCCTCGATGAGTGTTTGGGAGTATGCCCAAGCTAAAGCGCGCCTTCGGCAGGAAGGAAGAAACTCGGTCAATGAGACTGAAATTCTACGCGCTATTAGTGAGCTGCGAACCCATGTGGAGGAGTCGCAAGCACGTACTAAGCGAAGTCGCCGTCAGGCACAACGACGTAAAGAGCATGAGAAGAAGGTGACGCCTGCAGATCCCCTTTTACATGCGCCCTCAACTGCTGCCCCTAAAGAGACACCCGCTCAAGGGGACGGTCTTTTAACGGGTGATATCGATGTGAACTGGGACATAGCATGAGCACACACCTTCATCCTGATCTTCGTCACGTCTTGGGGCTGTCCGCTAAAGAGCGAATGGAGTTTATGGATCAACCGCGCTGGTTGGGCTATCCATTGGCCAATCGTGTCATTGAGGTCATGCGTGGGTTGATGGAGAAGCCCAGTCGTCCTCGTATGCCTAACCTCTTGCTCGTGGGTGACTCCAACAACGGAAAGACAACCATCGTTCAACGGTTTCGTAAGCAGTACGGTGAAGGCTACGTGAATGAAGACGTAGAGCCCGTGAAGCCTGTTGTTGTCACTCAGGCTCCCCCGAGTGCCGATGAGAAAAGTCTGTATATCGCAGTGCTAGAGAGTTTCTGGGCTCCCTACCGGCCTACAGATCCTGTTCCCAAGCTGCGCTACCAGGTGATTCATCAACTGCGTGCTTGCCATACCCGCTTGTTGATCATCGATGAGTTTCACTCTCTGTTAACCGGTGGTGCTGTTAAGCAGCGCGAAACGATGAATGCCATTAAGCTTTTATGCAATGAGCTAATGATTCCCATCGTTGGTGTGGGGACGCAAGACGCTGTGCGTGTGCTGCATTCAGACCCACAGCATGCGAGTCGCTTTGATGTGGTCGCGTTACCAAAGTGGGAGCTCAATCAGGAGTTTCAGAAGCTGCTCGCTGGCTTTGAGAAGATATTACCGCTCAAACATCCTTCCCAACTGCATGAGCCCCAATTGGCGACCCAGCTCCACGCGATCTCTGGCGGCAATTTTGGCGACCTGCACCGGCTGCTGATTGAGTGTGCCAATGCCGCTATTTTGTCCGGGGCTGAGCGCATCGATGAGAAAATTATTCAGAGTAAATCATGGGTGCGACCTACCCGTGGCATTAGGGAAGTGATGCTGTAATGCCCTGGGCGCTGAGTGTGCCTCTGTTGCCTGAAGAGTCGCTTTCTTCATGGCTGGTACGGGCGGCGTTGAGACAGGGGTGTGATCCCTTGTCGCTCACTGGGGCTATCTGGCCAACATGGCGTATATGGACAAGGGATATTGATAGGGAAATTCCCCTCGTAAGAATGCGCCCATTAGTCAATGCATCGGGGATATCGTCCGCTGAGTTTCAGAAAGCTGGGATGCGGGACGATTGTGAGAAAGTGGCCGGTTACTCATTACTGGAAACGCGGACTTGGCCCTGGTTGTTGGCACTCGGCAGCCGAAATCGAACTCGCCATGGAGGACAACAGATTTGTGCATTGTGTTTGGCAGAGGACTCAGCCCCCTACTTGCGCCGACACTGGCGATTCGCTTGGCACACTGGGTGCCGCTTTCATGGGGTGCAACTGATAGATGAGTGCCCGGTATGCAAGGCCCCTATAGAGCCTCATCGCCTGTCAGCAGAAGATCAACATTTAGCTCAGTGCAGCCGGTGTTATAACGATTTTAGAAAGGCGGTATGCACGTCGCCTTTACCAGAAGCGTTCAGTTTCCAAGTGATGGCTGATCGTGCTTTAACAAGAAGCAACGTGACGTTTAGGGAGGCCCCTATCGCACCCGCCGATTGGTTTTCTATGGTGACCTTCTTTGTTGGCGTTGTTCGGCGTGCAAGTCGGCGGCCTGCGTCACCCCTCGCAGATGCGCTTCTAACATTGGGCATTTCGATGACGGATAGCCAAATGCCTGTGTCTGGGTTGGCGTTTGAGCTGCTGCCTGTCAACGAGCGTTGTGCTTTATTAGCGGCGGTGGAGCGTTTGCTCAGTATAGGCGTTGAAGAAACGTTTAGCGCTCTGGTCGCTTGTAATGTCAAAACGAGCGCGCTTCATGATCCCCGAAAGTCACCCCCCGTTATGTTGTTGCCGTTGTTATCGCGGTTATCTCATCACCCCCATGGGCCGCATCGCCGCCGTGCTCTACCGGCTCATCGCCCCATGTCGGAACGCGCAGTGAGAGCCTCATGGGCGCGCTTAAAACGGAGAATGAAAGCGGAGCCAACCTCTTGAAGCAACACAAAACGGTCGACTGCGATGAGTGTGGTCGAGAAGTCTCCAAATTGTGGCGACGCCATAAAGGGCATGGTTACTGTTCAACTTGCTATGCTCGTGTGTTTAAGCGGCGAATGTGCCCACGATGTGGTGAGTTAGCCCGTCTGCCTAAGAATGACCCAGACGCCGTCTGTCGTCAGTGCAACGTCGACAAACCGTGTGCACGATGTGGAAAAGCCCGTTCAGACTACAACATCGGCAAGGTCACTCCCTACGGCCCTGTCTGTATCGCCTGCGCTCCCTATTTCAAAGAACCAGAGCCCTGCGAGGCGTGTGGGAAAGCATCTCAACGTCTTACCCGAGTGGCGCGTATGGGGCATGATCATCGCTTATGTCCACGCTGTTCGACAGCAGACCACGGTACCTGTTCTGCATGTCGTCGACATCGCTTATTGGTCATGACATCCAGCGGTGACGCATTGTGCAAAGCCTGTAATGAGCAAGGGGAAATTGCCTGTCCATTGTGTGGTAATCCCATGCCAGCGGGTCGAGGCGATGCCTGTGAGCCCTGCTATTGGACGCGCACATGTCGTAAGCGGATCATCATTGGCCAAGCCGGTATCACCACCAAAGCGTTACGTGAGGCCTTTGGGGAATTTGGTGAATGGCTGATTCGTACCACAGGGCCGCATAAGGCTGCCCTCAAGATCAATCATTTCTTCTCGTTCTTCCTTGAGATCGACCAGGCATGGTCACGGATACCGAGCTATTCGGAGCTGCTTCATCACTTCGGTGCGGAGGGGTTGCGGCGTGTAAGACTTCCTATGCGATGGCTGCATGAAGAGCAAGGGGTAGAGCCGGATCACCAAGCAAAGAAGATCGACTCAGAGAAACGACGTATCAAAGCGTGTCTCAGGTCTATGCCGTCCGCTTCTTTATCAGAAAAAGCGCTGCATGCTTATTGGCAGCAATTGGAAACCCGTATAGAGGCGGGCAAAACGTCCCACACCTCCGCACGACTTGCACTAAGAGCGGCAGCCGCATTGCTACTCGCTACTGACCGGGAGGGGCAGCGACTGCCTCAACAGGGCGATGTGGACAACTATTTGCAGGCGGTGCCCGGACAAGCAGCCTCGGTCACGGGGTTTACTAATTTCTTAAATCGCCAACATGCCACCACGTTGGCTCCTCGGGTGGATGTAAAACGGGCAAGAAAGCGGCGAAAAGAAACACTAGCCCGCACCCTGATGACGATGGCCCGGTGTGCTGATCAAGGAGAGGCCTGGAGGGAGGCATGGATCGTTGCTGCCATGGAGTATTTCCATGACACAAAATTAACGCAGAAAATGCTTCGACAACAGACCGTAGAGCGGACGACAGACGGGATACAGGTGGTAGTGGGTGGCGTTACCTACTGGCTGCCTCTGGATATTGAGTGCTAAGACACTGATAGCGCGCAGTCACTTGGAGGGCCCCGCGACTCTGTAGGCGAATGTCGCCCCGCCGTTTGGACGGGGCTATGGCTCTCTACCTATATGCCAGGGCTCAACGGGGTGCCAAAAGGCGTGTCATGACCGTTGAGATGACGTCAAAACCAGGTCTTCATAAATGCCCTTGATAGCCTTCTCTTCTGGGCTGTGGCGCTGTGGCTCCTGTTCCTGCTTTGGATGTAGTGGGGTTATAAGCCCGTTAGAGAGTGACAGGACATCGCTGAGCTGCTCGTAATCGAGGTTTACGTTATCGACATTGTATTGGTTAAGGCGTGTCATGGTCTCTGTGAGTGCGGTCATACTGTGCTCTTCTTCTCCAAGCGGCGGAAAGGCTTGAATCAGCGGCTGACCGCCTTCCCAACCTATCTTGATCGGCTGATTGATGATGTTGACTTGGGTGCCGGGTGGAATGCGGTCAAATATAGATTCGATGTCTTTGGGTAACATGCGGATACAACCTCGGCTTGCGCGCATGCCAATGCCATCGGGCTGGTTGGTGCCGTGAATCAAATAGCCATCGAAGCCTAGGATGATGGCATGGTCTCCTAGCGGGTTATCGGGGCCGGGTGGCACAACGCTGGGCGCGGTTTCACCGCGTGCTTCCGCTTCGCGTTTTACCGACTCAGGCGGGTACCACGCGGGGTTTTTAATGTTCATGGTGGTCTCGGTCACGCCTAGAGGAGTATCAAACCCTTCGCGACCAATGCCAATAGGATAGGTCTCAACACGCGGTGTCTCACCGTTTTTGACATCTGGGTAGTAGTAAAGCCGCAGCTCGGCGATATTGATGACGATCCCAGTACGCTCCACATTCGGCAGAATAAAACGTCCCGGAATAGTCACTTCCGTGCCCACCCCTGGAACCCAGATGCTAACCTCTGGGTTTGCACGGATCATCTCCAAATAGCCAAGGTTGTGACGCCTGGCAATATCTATCAAGGTATCGTCGTAATCCTTTACGATAAAGGTGTCAGCCTCTCCGATAATATTACCTTCCTCTGGTAGCGGGTAATGCCCTTTGGGCCATTCCGTCTCCTGGGCAGTGGAAGGTTGTGCCGCCATGGCGACAGGGAGCCATGCCAGAAACGAAACCATCACACTCACGATGAAGCCGATCTGCATTGGCCATGGGAGGAATCTCTTAAGTATTGCTGCGTTCTTTGCCAAGAGCATCGCTAGGTTCCTTTTTCATCTAATGCGTCGTTTTTTGATCGAGATAAGTTCAGTTGTAACCCGAGCAGTGTCAGCACCGCAGCGAGTATCCAAGCGGGGCCACTACCGGTGCGTGTGAAAGGAGTTAGGCCCTGCATCGGGGTCACCTCGCCAGTTAAACTGGCCGGTTCAAACTGTGGGGCACGGGCTGTGACGTGGCCTTGTGAATCGATGATGGCCGTCACGCCATTACTGGTAGCTCGAAGTAGGTGACGACCATTTTCTAAGGCACGTAGACGCGCCATTTGAAGATGTTGGTGTGGGCCAATGGAGCGCCCAAACCACGTATCGTTGGAAACCGTTAATAGCAGCTCGGCATTACGCGCCTGTTGGGCGACATGGTCGGCAAAAATGATTTCGTAACAAATGGCATTGCCAATGGTGGCTCCAGCCACGTGTAACGGAGCCTGTTCGCCTGTCCCTGGGGTCAGGCGAGGTACTGGCAAGTCGAAAAAAGCAAGGGTGCCAGCGAGGAGACTTTGGAATGGCAAATACTCGCCAAAGGGCACCAAGTGCGCCTTCTGGTATTCGCCCTGCACATCATTTAGCCCTATGACGCTGTTATAAGAGCGCCCTTCACTGTCGCGTTGCAAAATGCCGGTCAACAAGGCGGTGTCAGGCCCCAGGTCGGACGCTACTTGCTCAAGTATTTGCTGTGCTTCCTGCTCAAGCATGGGAAGGGCTGCCTCGGGCCAAACGATGAGATCGATATCCCTTGCTTGCTCCCGTGTCATCGCCGTGTAGATACTGATCGCCTCGCGCTGCCCTTGGGCAGTCCACTTAATGCGCTGGTCAAGATTCCCTTGCAGCAATGCCACCCGGATGGGCTTGCCAGCCGGGGTTGTCCATTGGGCGGGCAATAGGAATGGAACGATCCACAAGGCGGCCATTGGGACAAGGAAACCCCAGCGGCGACGCAGTACCTCTACCCCTAACGTACCTGTCAGCGCGGTCATGAGTGACAGCAAGTACACACCACCAACGGGCGCCCATGGGGCTAGTGGAGAATCTACCTGAGAGGTGCCCAGCAATAACCAGGGAAAGCCGGTGAGCAACCAGGTGCGTAGCCATTCGCTCACCACCCACATACCGGCAAAGCTAAGACAGGCTAACCGTGGCCCCGTGATGCGCCGATAGAGCCCAAAGGGGATTGCAAAGAAGAGCGCCAGGGCGCTGACAAAAAGAGTGGTGAGGAGCATCGCCACCAAGGCCCCGGTGCCACTGAAATCGTGAATAGCAACGAAGACCCATGATGTGCCAGAACCGAACAGGCCTACCCCATAGCACCACCCACGCAGGGTGGCCATGGCGGGCGTTAGCGACTGTATCTTCCAATAGACCAGTGCCACGGCCACTGGGCCAAGCCACCATAGGGAAAAGGGGGCGGCACTCAAGGTGGTCATTACCCCAGCGGCGAGCGCTACAACGCAATCGACTATTGGTGAGGAGCGCCCAGCAAAAAGCGTATATTCTTTATCTTTATCGACCACATCCATAGCGTTACTCAGAGCGCTTAAAAGCAGGACTTTCACGCCATAACGCCACTGCGAACATCAATACACCTGCAAACAGAGCGATATCGGCCATGTTAAAGGCGGGCCAATGCCATTCGCCCCAGTAAATGTCCAGATAGTCGACGACGTACCCTCGCGCTAAGCGATCAACAGTATTACCGAGCGCGCCGCCAAGAATCAGGCTGTACGCACAGGCCTCCAAGCGCGACAGGGGTTTGCATAGCTGCACAACCAATACGACGACCACCACCAACGCTAAACCAAGAAAGAGGTAGCGCTGCCAACCCCCTGCTTCTGCGAGAAAGCTGAAAGCGGCTCCTGTGTTCCCGGTATAAACCCAGTTAAAAAACGGCGTTAGCGGAATGACTTGGCCAAACGACATCTGGGCGTGCACGATTTCTTTGACCAGTTGATCGGCTAGAGCCAATACGCAAGCAAATGTGAACCATGGCCAACGTCGTGAAGGGCTATCGTTTGGCGCTGTTCTCATGACGTTGTTTTTCCTTGTGACAGGCCTGTCATTGCGGTACTGGGCGAAAAGCGGTAACCCAGCAGTCGCATGGCGTTCAACGTCACCAGGACGGTAGCACCGGTATCGGCCATCACCGCAATCCACATGCCGGTAATACCCAGCGCCGTTGTAACTAGGAAAATGGCTTTTAAGCCAAGGGCGAGAACAACGTTGGTTTTCACATTGCGCAGTGTGGCACGAGAGAGGTCTATCAGCTCAGCGATGCCGGTAACGCGGTTCTTGAGCAAGGCTGCATCGGCGGTTTCCAACGCCACATCCGTGCCGCCCCCCATCGCGATACCCACATCGGCTGCCGCGAGTGCCGGTGCATCGTTGATGCCATCGCCTACTTTACCGATGGGGCCACGGCCAGCCGCTTGCCAGTCTCGAACATACGCTGCCTTGTCTTCAGGCATTAGTTCGCCGTACGCTTCAATGCCTAAGCGACCCCCCGTGGCAGCGACGGTGCGGGCATTATCACCGCTGAGCATGACCGCCTGTACGCCCAAACGGGATAGCGCCGCTAGGCCTTCAATGGCATCTTCGCGTGGCTCATCGCGAACCGCGATCAAGCCCAGTAAACGCTCGCCTTCGACGAGGAGAGCGAGGCTCTTACCGGCTTCTTCTAACGCGACAATCCGAGCACTGAGACTTTCCTCAAGGATGACTTTCTCGTGAAGGTGACGAGGCGTCATTAAGCTCAGCTCGCGACCCTCCACCTGGCCGGAAACACCGCGCCCCGCCAGAGCGCGGCCGCCGGTGACGGTGGGGAGGTTGATGCCCGACTGTCGGGCATGCTCAACGATAGCCGTGGCGATAGGGTGACTGGAATCCCGCTCTATTGCGGCGGCGAGCCGCAATACGCTGTTATCGTCTTCCTCAGCAATCCAAGACTCCACATCTGTGACTCTTGGGGTACCCGCAGTGAGGGTGCCCGTTTTATCTAATGCCACCAAGCGAAGCTTACCTAACTGTTCAAGAACGGCTCCCCCTTTGATCAGTAGTCCGCGCCGAGCTCCCGCCGAGAGACCGGCGGCGATGGCGGCTGGGGTGGAAATGACTAACGCGCAGGGGCATGCGATTAACAGCAATGCTAACGCACGGTAAATCGACTCCGACCATGCCATGGTCGATACCAGCGGTGGCACTATCGCCATCAGTAGGGCGAGTAAGACGACGGCGGGCATATAGTAATACGCAAAACGATCAATAAAGCGTGCTATCGGTGCCTTGGCGGCCTGTGCTTCTTCAACCAGACGAATAACGCGTGCGATCGTATTGTCATCAGCGCCTCGTGTTACCTCCACCTCCAGGGCGGCATCAAGATTCACTGTGCCAGCAAAAATGTCATCACCAGGCGCTCGCGAACGGGGTATGGACTCGCCGTTTACCGGCGACTCGTCAATGTCGGAGGTGCCCACCAGGATGCGTCCATCGCAGGGTACGCGATCACCGGGCCGCACCAGCACACGCTGCCCGGGTTTAAGTGACTCCGCCGAGACGTCACGCAGATGGCCATTGTCCATCAGCCTCGCCGTTGAGGGTGTTAAATTTGCCAAGGCTGAGATACTGCGGCGCGCTCGTGAAGCAGCTACCCCTTCGAGTAGCTCACCTACGGCGAACAAGAACACGACCATCGCAGCTTCAGCGGCAGCATTGATGGCCAATGCGCCAAGCGCAGCGATGCACATCAGCATCTCTATGGTAAAGGGATTGCGCATTTTGAGGGCGCCCCAGGCACTCTGCGCAATGGGTATTAAGCCGACTAGCGTGGCCAAAATGAAAGGCATATTACCCAGCGCAGGCCATGCTAAACGAAGCGCGAAGGCTACGATCAGCAAATTGCCTGTGATAATGACCAAGCGCCCTTTAGCGGTTTGCCACCAAGAGGATGAAGCACCAGGTGCGCGTGTTTGGCCATCATGGGAAGCCACTTGATAGCCTAGTTCGTTCAGGATGCCCTCAATGGTCTTTCGCGAGGGGGCCCCGTGATCGTGGTGGTGAATCTTCACTGATCCCGTGACCGAGCTTGCCGTGACTTCCTCAATGCCTTCCAGTCGCTCTAGCGCCGATACAACCTTGCGCTCACAACCGCCGCAGTCCATGCCTTCAACACGCAGCGTCAAGGTGGTAGGCGCTGTTGTCGGCGTTGATGTTTTCATGGTGCCTCTCCTGCCAATGGGCTATGGTTTTTAAGTGTAAACCTTGTAGCAACTACAGCTTCAAGCCCTGCCTAAGGAGTTTTACCATGTCGATGATCGGCCAAAGTATCAGCATTGGTGAGTTAGCACGACGAGCCGATTGCAAACCTGAAACGGTTCGCTATTACGAGCGTATTGGGCTGTTGCGCGATGCGACACGAACCGGTGGGGGGCAGCGCCGCTATGGAGACGACGCTGTGCGGCGCTTGACCTTTATTCGTCATGCCCGTGACTTTGGCTTTTCGGTGGAGTCAGTGCGAGAGCTTTTGGCCATGTCAGATCAACCTGATATGCCTTGCCAAGAAGTCGATGCCATCGCCACGCATCACCTAAAGAAAGTGGAGTCCCGCCTTCAACGACTGTCCATACTGCGTGAGGAGCTTCAACGGATGGTCACGCAGTGTGCCGGTGGTAAAGTGGAAAGCTGCCGAATCATTGAGGTCATCAGTGATCATCAACTCTGTATCACTGAAAAATCGCACGGAGGGGCTCTCGACTTGGGTTAGCACTAACGCTACGCCCCACGCCCAATGGTCAGCCCAGCGAAACATCCAAAAACAGCATGAGTACCAATCCGATGGAGAGGCCCAGCGTGGCCTTTTTTTGGTGCCCGCTTCGATGAGTTTCGGGAATAATCTCATGACTGATCACATACAACATCGCCCCCGCTGCAAAGGCCAACCCCCAGGGCAGTAGCGCTTGTGACATGCTGATGACTCCAGCGCCTAATAAGCCACCCAACGGCTCAACAAGCCCCGTAAGGGCGGCAATCGTCCATGACCGCCAACGTGAATAGCCCACGCCTAGCAGTGATACTGCTACGGCCAGTCCTTCTGGGGCATTCTGAAGTCCAATGCCAATCGCTAGTGGAATGCCTCCTTCGCTTCCCCCTGCGCCGAAGGCCACGCCAACGGCTAGCCCTTCTGGCAGGTTGTGTATCGTAATGGCAATAATAAACAACCAGATACGACGTAGTGAGGCAGCCTCTGGCCCTTCTCGCCCCTGTTCGAAGTGCTCATGAGGTAAGAGTTCGTTCAGTAGTGCGACCATTCCAATCCCTAGCAAGATGGCCGCACAGGCAATGGCAGCAGGTACCACGCTACCTCCGTAACGCAGCTCCGAGGCTTCTAAGGAGGGTATGATCAGTGAGAAGAAAGAGGCCGCTAGCATGACGCCAGCGGCGAACCCCAACGCTAAATCGCGAACACCACGATTCGGTCTTTTGGTAAACAAGATAGGAAGCGCCCCGACAGCCGTCATCAAGCCCGCGGCAAGGCTTCCCAATACCCCCATTGTGACGAGAGAAACCTCTTCCATACCGATTACCTGTCTTGTGGTAGATGAGTGATCACAGCGCTAGGGTTCCATAACGAGGCAAGCACACGTTCACGTTACTAACAATCCATGCAACGTTGCTAAGCACGGGTGGTTACGGCTCGTTAAACGAGATCAAGTCATAAATGGACGCCGTGCCGATAGCTTGTTCCAAGCGATCTCTTGCCTCGTAAAGTGACGCTTGATATTCACCTTGAGTCGGCTGCTCACCCAACATGATGCGTTGACCTTGACCAAGGGGATCAACAGGCTGGTTATTGACTCTCACTTCGTAATGCAGGTTGGGGCCCGTGGCGACCCCGGAGGAACCTACCTCTCCGAGCGACTCTCCCGCATTGACTAAATCCCCAACCACTAGCTGTGGGGAGAATCGGCTAAGGTGTGTGTAGCGACTAATGGCCCCTGTGTCGTGCTCCACCTCGATCACCTGCCCATATCCCCCTTGGCGACCCATAAAGAATACGCGCCCAGGTGCGGTGGCAATGACCGGCGTTCCTGTCGGCGCAGCCAAGTCAATTCCATTATGAGGACGCATCCCTCCATACACAGGATGTCGCCGATTCCCAAAGCGAGACGTTAAGCGGGCACTAAGCACGGGCAACCGCAACGTGCCTAGCAGGGTGTCGCTTTTGAAAAGAGCTACGTCCCCCTTTTGGGTGACCGGCCATATGACCTCCAAGGGCTCTGCCTGATCAGGCAGAGCGGCATAACTGAGGCGTGGTGGCCCAACACGGGCGCCGTCCTGGCGTCGATCTTCCTCCCACACTAATTGAATACGTTCACTGCCAGAAAACTCCAGCGGCGCTGCGATAAACTCGCTGAGCAGTGTTTCCAGTTTAGTGGCGAAACGCGTTGGGACACCTTCTGCTGCCAAGGCCTCGTAGAGGGTGGTATCAATGACGACATCACGCCCAAAGGTTAGGGTATCAACGCTATCGAGCGGTAATGTGCCTTCTTGCTCGCTAGCCGCCTGTAACTTGACAGGGCTAAGTTCAGACGGAGGCAATGACAGATGCGTTTGCCAATTGGCTTCGGCTAGCAAGGGGTAAAAGCCCACAAAGCCTAGTAACCACCAGCGCTGCATCACTGGCCATCCTCTTCCCCAGAGATCTCCGCTACTTCACTCTCAACGGCATCAATCAGCTCTTGCATACCAAAGGGGTCTAAAGGCTCGCCATTGACAAAAAAGGTAGGTGTTTGGCGAATCTGATTGGCTCTGACATCCGCCATGTCTTGGTCAATCACCGCCTGCACCTCAGCAGAAGTCAGTTGCTCTTCGGCAGCCGCTAAATCAAGGCCTCCTTGGCTCGCGATATCGAGGATAGCGGATTCATCAAAACTGCCATGTGAAGCCCATTGATCCTGGCGAGCCAGCAGCCTCTCCAGTACCGGTTCAAAGACGCCCTGACGACGAGCAACTTCTAATACCCGAATGGCCTTATCAGATACGTCGCCGTGGAAAGGAGTGTAGCGCACGATGAGCCGCACTTTTTCTGGGTAGGTTTCCAGAATACTTTTTGTCAGGGGATAGAAAGCACGGCAGGCTTCGCAAGCCGGATCGAAGAATTCCACAATCGTCACCGGCGCGTCTTCTCGTCCCAAGATGGGGGAGTGTGAGCGCACCAAGGAGTCCTCTGCCTGGACACTGCTCTCCTTTGCTGCCTGAGCTTGCATATCTAAGAGGGCAGGTTTCGATACGGCGACGATCGCAGCGGTCAGCATTAACGTACCGGCCAATATAAAAGACGCTTTTTTGAACATGTTTCTCTCTCTTTCTCAACGATGGGGTGGAAAAGTAGGGTTGAAAAATAAGCCAATCGCTATGGGAGTAAGCCGCTCGCTACCTACCTGAGCCGGGAGTCGGCCTCGGTCTATCACTCGTGCCCATATAGATTGGCATTTTGATGCGCGTGGTCACTATGCTCAAACTCTAGGCTGGAATGAGCAATACTGAAGCGCATTTTAAGCTGCTCCTTGATCTCTGCTTTGACGGATTCAAGCTGCTGCCAGCCGGTTTCTGTCAGAACCACGTGGCAGTCAAGGGCTGCCATGTTTTCCTGCATCTGCCATAGATGCACATGGTGAATATCCTGGACTCCCTCGATATCTCGTACGGTCTCAACGACTGCCTGCCCGTCAATGTCCGGGGGAGATCCCAGCATTAGCGTACGGATAGGGCCGCCAATTTCAGAGAAGGCTAGGTAAAGAATATATAGCGCAATCCCTATCGTGATCGCGGGGTCCACCCAGCGCATGTCGTACAGTAAAATAAGCGAACCACCGATAATCACGGCGATGGAGGCAAACGCATCCGATAAGTTATGCAGAAAAAGGGCGCGGATATTGACACTCTCTTTTTGCATTGACCACGTGAGCATGGCGGTAAGGGCATCGACGACGAGCGCGACGCCACCAATAATCACGATCGTCCATCCCTCTATCTCAGGGGGATCGACCATCCGCATAGCGCCTTCGTAAATCAGGTAGACACCGACAATAATGAGGGTGGTGTAATTGATGAGTGCTGCCACTATCTCGATGCGGCCATAGCCAAAGGTCATATGCGCATCGGCAGGCCGTCTGGCGATTTTACGAGCAGCAAAGGCAATGACTAATGCTGCCATGTCAGAAAAGTTATGTAACGCATCAGCGATCAGCGATAGGCTCCCCGCCATAATGCCACCGACGATTTGAGCGATGGTTAAGAGCCCATTGGCCCAAATGGAGATGCTGACGCGCCGGTCGCCAGAGGCAGGATCAATGTGGGGATGATCATGATGATGTCCCATCTGTTACCTTCTCTCGAATTATCTGTTCTTGGTACTATAAAACCTCTAGCAACTAAAGCTTCAACCCTTGAGCATTATCTATTTGCATCGCTGGATTGGGAAGCACGTCCCTAGCTACCAAGGAGCCTTTGTGTGCTGGGCCGAAGGTGATCATGTTTTAGGTGCGGGGCTCAATCCACTTCAACCGGTAACGTCCAATCCACCATGGGTAGATTCATTTATTTTGTCGAGGCGCACCTTGTCTGGTTTGTAATCGTCGTCGCGGGGGGAGGCTTACTCTTTCCGGCCACCGGAATAATGCTTAAGTTCGCGATTGGGCCATTACTGGCATTACTGATGTTGATTATCAGCCTCACATTCGATGCGCATGCAGTGCGCATCGTGTTCCGAAAGCCGTCACGGCAGTTGTTGGCATTGGGGCTGGTCTATGGGCCTATGTCGATTGCCGGGTGGCTAACGGGCCGTCTATTTTTTGGAAGCGGCCCGCTGGCTGCTGGCCAAACCTTGCTCGGCACGCTGCCGACAGATGTGTCTTCTCCTCTTTTGGTACTGATGGCGAAAGGCAATGTGGCGCTTGC
The DNA here is from genome assembly GCF_052376775.1 of Halomonas sp. AOP43-A1-21. Taxonomy (NCBI): domain Bacteria; kingdom Pseudomonadati; phylum Pseudomonadota; class Gammaproteobacteria; order Oceanospirillales; family Halomonadaceae; genus Halomonas; species Halomonas sp. AOP43-A1-21. Next base: position 84,093 of record NZ_JBQSWC010000007.1, read on the forward strand.
CGCTGTTTTCAACGCAGTCAACACCGCGTTATGTCCGTTTATTGTTCCCTTCCTGTTTTTATGGCTCACCGGCCTTCAGTTAGACGTGCCGCTTGGATCAATTATTCTTGAATTAACACTAATCGTGCTTCTTCCTACCGTGATTGGGGTCAGCTTGCGTACAAGGTTCTCGGCTTTCTTTGCACGGCATGATTCAGCGTATGCAGGGATAGGGTCGATTCTGTATCTGCTGATCCTACTCGCCGTGGTCGGGCCGAATGCCACCACGATCATTGGCTATGGCTGGTATGCGTTTGTGATTGCGGGCGCGGCCCTGTGCCTCAATTTGATTGGGTACCTGGTAGGTATGTCCTCACGGTTACTCACCTCTGATCGCAAAGAGGTGATTACCTATCTTTTCACGGTCAGTAAAAAGGAATTCAGCATCGCTGCAGCGTTTGTCGCTGCTTCTGGCTTGCCATCAGAGATCGCAATTCCAGCCGCTTTTTTTGCCGTGATTCAAATGATCACTTCGCCCATCGCAGCGAAGATCCTCGCCCGCCACTGAAGGGATGGCCGTATCGGCTCTTCGTCAGAAGAGCAACCTGCACACGGGGTGTACAGGTTGCTCTTACCGACAAAACAGACACCGCTACTCATAAAGGTGGCAAATAGTACCTATGCTAAGTCACTGCGACCAATACTGACCTTGCTAAAAGCATTTAACACAGAGGCTTCGCAGGGTATCTGTTCCTTTTTGGATTTAGGGTGCTTGAACGTATCGGCGAATCCTGGGCAGTGACCAACTAGTTTTTGGACAACACCTTCTACGTGCCGCACGTTAGACAGCACTTGGCGTAACCACTGCTCGAAGCTGCCTTGGTGGCTCAGCGTGAAGACTAAACCTTTATAGGAAGGAGGCTTGGATGCCTCCTCGCTACCGCCAGCTCTGGGTTTTGGAGGGCGTCGTTGGATCTCCATGAGATAGAGCGTTTGATCTAACACATGCACCCGAACGACGAGCACCCCGCGAGGTACCTTGGTCTGAGTATCAATGTAAACCCAATTAGCGACTGACGTTTCCACCTCCTCGTCTATTTCGAAAGGTTCGAGGCTGATTAACCGAGGGTCAGGAGAAGTGCTGAATCCGTCTTCAAAGGTAAACCAGCTAACGCCACGAATCGTTGCGGGATAGGCCGATTGTAAATAGAGAAGCGCATTCCACATATCACGTAGAAAGCCCTGTGATTCCAGTGTAATAGGAGCATGAATAGACGCTTGTCCCACTCCCTTCCCTGACCCATGTGGCTCCCCAGTGGAGAAAATGGTTTCGTCACCCGGAACGGGGACGCCTCGTGTATCGGGCACGTTTTTTCGGGTATATCGTTTATCCAAGACGGCGCGAGGCTTACCTAAAATAACGAATTCGTCCTCAGTAAGGTCTAGCCAGGAAGAACCATGGTCGGGCTCGTCATCATCCGTCAGGTCAATGACATCGGGGATGTCTTGAAGCTGATGATAGGGGAACTGAGAGGGGGCATCGTCGCCATCGGTGGCTGGTACTGTCGTTGATTTCTCTCTTTCACGGTGGATCGTGGCACCATCGGGCTGCGTACAGCCTAATATCTGCAAGCCTAGGAATGTGTTGCCACCATCAATTGGAACGCCAGAAACAGAGATTTCCCCGCTGCCTTGAAACCATGGAGTGACTTTTAAAAGCATCTTATCTTGGGGGAAGCTGGCTTCAGTCTGCGCATAAATATCTCTGGCAGCTTGTTCGGCATAGGGGTCGTACAGCATGTGCGCGAGCAAAATCGCATCGTGCCTATGAACACGATATGTAAATCTGACAGGCCAGGTACCTGGCGATGGGGGCGCATTAAGCGGTCGATAAAGCCGTTCTTTGACCTCCTCCCAACAGTAAGTGGCGAGCACACGCTTGATTTCAGATGATCGACCGTAAACGCGTGCAAAAAATTCGGTGCAAGGGATGAGCAGATGTTTGCCATCTGGGAGGTCAAATTCAATCAGGTACGATTTGTGTTTTCTGTCCAGCGGTAAATAGCTTGCCTCATGAAAGGAGGTATAGAGGCTGCGCCCTGCTTTGTGCAAGTCGTCTAAGGAGACAATCCGCCAGCCGCCCGGAGAGAACGAAACAGGGAATGTTTTCTCCTCAAATGCGATGCGGGAGTTGCTCACGCCCTTTTCCCAGACGGAGCCGATTCTCAATAGTCCGACATGCGTTAAGACCGTCGTTCGCTTAATCACGTCTCCTAATTTGTTCTCCTGATCAATAGGTCTTAAAAATACATAAATTTTAGGGACGCTTTGTGAGCGGATATTTTTGAAGATAGGCCCGTACCACCAAACGACCAAGCGCTCAGTTTCGTCTTTAAGGGTGCCATCTTGAAAGCTAAAGGTTCTGGATTGTTTGAGAGAAACGGTCACAAGGGCGTGCTCTATGTAAACTCAACATAGAGATTGTCGCAGCAATTATTGTTTAGTCGCAACAATTGTTGAAAATGACAGCCACCGCCCACTAACGCGGCAGCACTGGCACTATGATGCGGTTGGCGAAACGGGCGCTTGCCCCAGTCGGCATCCAGGGGTAATCCACATACCGAGCGCACGGCGGCGACCGCTAACGCATCCTCTTCAGAAAGCGGGGGCAGAATGCCTGGCAGGCGGCTTGCGAGCATGGTCTTGCCGGTGCCCGGCGGGCCGGCGAACAAGAGGTTATGCCCACCGGCCGCAGCCACTTCCAGTGCGCGGCGTGCCTGCTGTTGGCCGCGCACATCGGCCAGATCAGCCATCGGCGTGGTGGTCTTAACCGAAGCAGGCAAGCAGTGGGGCGGGATTTTTTCCTGGCCGAGCAGGTGGGCGACAACCTGCCAAAGCGTATCGGCTGGCAGCACCGGTAAGTCGCCCGCCAGCGCGGCTTCATCGGCGCATTCGCGAGGGATAATCAGAGCTTTTCCAGATCGGCGCGTTGCCAGGGCAAAAGGCAGAATGCCGTGTACGGCGCGCAGCTTGCCGTCCAGCGCCAGCTCGCCTGCGCATTCCATACCTTCCAACGCCTCCACCGGAATTTGCCCGGAAGCGGCAAGAATGCCGAGTGCGATAGGCAAATCAAACCGGCCGCCCTCCTTGGGAAGATCCGCAGGGGCGAGGTTCAGCGTAATGCGCCGGGTATTGGGAAAATCAAACCCGGCGTTGACCAGGGCGCTGCGCACCCGTTCGCGGCTTTCTTTGACCGCGGTTTCAGGCAAGCCTACCAGGGTTAGCCCGGGCAGGCCGTTGGCAAGGTGTACTTCTACATGCACCGCCGGTGCGTCTAACCCCACGCCTGCGCGTGTGGTAACAATGGCCAATGTCATTGTGCTTCCTCGCTAGGTTTACTTAACCCTAATTTAACTTATTTAAGCAGGCGTTGATAGCGCAGGGCTGGCGGCGGTATAGTGTATTTGAATAACAACCATTATCACTACCCTTCAAACACTGTTCTCTTTGCTGACAACAACCTTGAGTGCTCAACATGCCTTCTTTGCCGTTTGTACGCCGACCGCTGGTGCGTTCCATTGCCGCGTTGATTCCGGTTTCCGCCGTTTTTATATGCACGAGCGTCAACGCTCAGGAAACGGTCAACAACGATACCGTGGTGGTAGTAGGAACGGCGCTGAAAGTTGATGCACCGCTGGTGGAAACGCCGCGTCCGGTATCCAGCGTTGATCGTGAAGAGCTTGAAACCCGCAACGTGCAGCAGCTGGATGAAACCTTCCGCTACCGTGCGGGGGTGCTGGCCGGGCACTACGGCAGTGATAACGATACCGACTGGTTCAAGGTGCGCGGGTTTGACCAATCCACCTATCAGGACGGCCTGCGGATTTACCGTGAAGGCTTCTACCAGTGGCTGCCTGAGCCTTACGGCCTTGAGCGGATTGATGTATTCAAAGGGCCGTCTTCGATTCTTTACGGTGAGGCGCCTCCCGGTGGCTTGATCAACGCGGTGAGCAAACGCCCGACCGATACGCCCCAGGGCAACGTGAACTTGCAGATGGGTAACCGCAACCATCGCCAAATAGGCTTGGATACCAGCGGGCCGGTAGGCGAGACAGACGATGTTCGCTACCGCGTGGTGGGCATGTATAAAGAGCGCGACGGCGATCTGGATAACACCGAAAACGAGCGCTACTACTTTGCACCCAGCCTGGCGGTGGACTTCAGTGAAGACACCAGTGTTACCTTCCTGGCCAGCGTGCAGAAGGACGACGGCGTGCCTGTCAATGGCTTCAAGCTGCCCTACGGCAGCATTCAGGATACGCCGTTTGGCCGGGTCAGCCCGCAGTCCAACGTTAGCGAGCCTGATTATGACCGCAACAAGCGCACCCAATGGGGGCTAGGCTACGAGCTGCGCCATCAGGTCAACGACACCTGGGCGTTCGAACAGGATTTGCGCTACAGCGAACTCGACCTGGAACTGCGCAGTACCTACGCGCTCTCCATGGTGGATGACCGGCGCGCTTCCCGTGGTTTGACGCTGCGCGACGGCAAGGCCGATAGCTGGACGGTAGACAACCGGTTTGTGGGCAACTGGTACACCGAACGCACCGAAAATACCCTGCTGGTGGGCGTCGATTACCAGAACCTGGGCCTCAAGGGCCAGGAGGGCGACGACTACGCCTTTGGCGCGCCAATCGATATCTTCACGCCCACCTACGGCAACTACACCCCGTTTGCCGATGAAAACTTGGTCGAGCGGCATATCGACAAAGAGCAGACCGGCGTTTACCTGCAAAACCAGCTGCGCCTGGATGACCGCTGGGTAGTGCTGGGCGGCGTGCGCTACGACCATGCCGAGACCGAGAACACCAATGTCACTACCGGCGCCTCCGAGCGCTCTGACGATAATCAGCTCTCCTGGTCTGGCGGGGTCATGTATCTGGGTGAGAACGGCATCAACCCTTACGTTAGCTACACCGAATCGTTCGAGCCGATTGCTCAGTCCGATAGCGCAGGCAATCTTTATGACCCGCGTGAAGGCCGCCAGTGGGAAGCGGGTGTGAAGTATGCGCCCATCGGCTGGGATGGCTACGTGACCGCCGCCGTGTTCGATCTGGAAGAGAGCAACACGCTGGTAACCTCACCGGCTGGTTTCCAGGTGCAGGAAGGTGAGCGCACCTCCCAGGGCTTTGAGCTGGAAGGGGTGGGTTACGTCACCGATGACTTGAAAGTCACTGCGGCCTATACCTATACCGATTCGCGCCTGGAAGATGACCAGCGCGCCAGCTTGATTCCGCGTCACCAGGCATCTACCTGGCTGGACTACGCCTTTACCGGTGGCGCGCTGGATGGCGTGACCCTGGGTGGCGGCGTGCGCTATGTAGGTGAAAGCGTGGATGGCGATATCCAGGTGGGCAGCTTTACCCTGGCCGATGCCATGATCGGCTATGAGTTTCTTGATAACTGGCAGGCTCAGCTCAACGTCAACAACCTGACCGACAAAGAGTATGTAGCCAGCTGCGACTACTGGTGCTACTTCGGGGAATCGCGCAGCGTGATCGGCAGCGTCAGCTACCGCTGGTAAACGTCGCTTGACGAGGTAATGCAGTTGCATTAACCTTGATGCATTGCTTCTGCATTACCACTAAGCGGAGATTGGTGATGAACACGCTTATCGAAGATGATTCTACTCTGACGGATCGCTATCAAACGACTGTTCCTGCCTCAATTCGCCGAGCGCTGAAGCTCAAGCGTCGCGACCGTATCCACTACACCGTTCGCCCGAACGGTGAAGTCGTGCTCTCTCGTACCAGTGATGAAGTCCGGCATGACCCTGTGGTAGCCAGTTTTCTCGAGTTTCTGGAGCGCGATCTGGTCGCGTATCCGGAAACCATTCGACCTGTTACCGCGAGCAGTTTTGCCGAGGCCGAGCGTCTTACCGCAGGGATGGCGGTAGATCTTGATGAAGTGCTGGAAGAAGTGGACGATGAAGAGGAATGAAGCCGCTCACAGTGAATGGATGGAGCCTATACGCCCATCCGCTGTTTATGGAGCAGGTCGAAGCACTCACCGTTAAGGTAAAACGTCTTCAAACAAAGAACCCCGTAGGCTATCGCAGCAAACCGGCCACCAAGCGTCTGGCTGCCATCATCAAACTGGCTTTGAACGATATTCCTCAGGACCCATCCGGCGCTCAGTACCGGCAGGGAAATACGCTCGGCCCTGGGCACACCCACTGGCAGCGGGCAAAATTTTATCAGCAGTACCGGCTGTTCTTTCGCTTTGATGCGGCGAGCAAAATCATCATTTACGCCTGGGTCAATGATGACGCTACAAAGCGCGCCTATGAAAGCAAGCAAGATGCGTATGCCGTCTTCAAGAAGATGCTTGGCGATGGCCATCCGCCGGATAGCTGGCAGGCCTTGCATAACGCCTCACTGAGTGGCGCCGAGCATCTCAAAACGCTGTTGGCGGCGGATGATAGCGAGACCCGATGATAGCCAGCCCTTATGATAGCTAGAGGGGCTTAACGTTCTGTCTTTTCGTGTTTACTTTCCTATCAATCTAGCGAAGCGGCTGGTGCTTCCTTCAGTGCCGAGGTCAGCACGCGAGCAAAGCGCTGTGCCGAAGGCAGTGCGCCAAAGCTCCATACCGGCGGCAGGCGCAGCAGGTTGGCGTTTTTCACAATCGGTAGCTGCTGCCACAGGCCGCTGGTGGTCAGCTGCTCCTCCACGCCGAGCGGCAACGGGTCGATGATCACCAGCCGGGCGTCGGGATAGCCCGCGAGCGCTTCAATCCCTGTCAAGGCAAAGCCCCAGGCATTGGTGGGTTCCTCCCAGGCGTTAGCCAGGCCAAGCTGTTCAAGTACTGCGTTATACAGGCTGTTGTCGCCGAATATTCGCACGTGCCGTGCATCCATGAACTGCACCATCAATAGCGGTGCGGTATCTGGCTGTGCGTCGCGCAGCGATGCCATCAGCGCTTGCGTGTCTTCAATCAGCGCCTCCGCCGCCGCTTCACGCTCGGTCAGCTCCCCCAGCTCGCGCGTCAGCGCCTGAATTTCCTGCCAGGTATCCGTACCGGGTGAAAAGAGCGCAAGCGAGGTAACCGGCGCAATACGCTCCAGGCGCGGCGTGAGCGAGGCGAACATTGGCGAGATCAGGATTCGCTCCGGGGCAAGCTGGGCCAGCAGCTCGAAGTTGGGCTGGGCACGCAGCCCAAGGTCCGTGGCGCTTTGCGGAATACGCGGCTCGCCCACCCAGTCGTAGTAATCCGGCTGCTGGGCCACGCCGCTGATCGGCGCGCCGATGGCCACCAGCGTCTCGGCAATGGTCCAGTCCACCGTGGCAAACTGAGCGTGCGCGCTGGTAAATGCCAGCAGGCTGGTGAGCAGGAGCGTGGCTCGGGCGAAAAGACGCGTCACGGTACGGCGCATGGGGAAAAGCCATTTTGAAAGAAGAACAGTATTTAAACGATAATCCTTCTTGCTTGCAACGCCCCGCCTTCAAGCATTCGGAAGGGCAGGCTCTGGAGATTTTTTATCTTCTGCATTGCCTACCCTCGCCAATCCGGCGGTAAAGGCAAGGCAGGCAAAGACAATGACGGCGTAGGTGGGCGTCAATTGATCCATGATCAACCCAAACAGGGGGGCGCCTGCCGTCTGGCCGATAGCGATGGTGAGAAAACCGATGGTCAGGCCCGTTGCGGGGCGGCTGGGCAATGCCGAAACGCCCCATACCAGATAGACGCCGGTAAGCATGATGTAGGCCAAACCGAACAACGCACCACCGATTAGCGTCAGCGCGGGAGTGGTGCCTTCAACGCCCACCAGCAGGATGCCGCCTGCCAGCGTACCCAGAAACAGCCAGTGTGTCCGGTCAATGCCAAACCGGGCAACGAGCGACCCTGCCCCCGCGCCCGCCATGCCTGCTGTGCCAATGGCCATCCACAGAAGGCCCGCGCCGGTATGGCCCCAATCCAGGCGTAACGTGACCAGTTGGCTGCCAAAAGACCACAAAGCAGTGCTTGAAGCGCCCATCAGGAAGGCCGCGATAATTAGTCGTTTAAGTGTCTTGTTGAGTGGCGGTAAGCCTTTTTCGCGATTTTCGGCTGATTGGGCGTTACCCGGTACGCTGATGGCGACCGCTATCGCCATGCACAATGCCGTTGCTGCAAAGATCAAAAAAGCGATCCGCCAATGGCCGCCCATCAATAGCGCCACGGGCCCTGAAAGTACCACGCCTGCGCCGGTTCCTGCGTTGATGAGTGTATTGGTAGCACCTTGGCGGGCGGGCTTGACCGCAGCGGCCACGGCCGCAGCCATGGGCGGCGACGCAAGGCCTGTGCTGGAACCTGCCAGCATTACAGCACCGGCAAGCCATAGCGAAGAGGGGGCTGCTGCGATGCCTGTCATGCCCACTGCGGCTACGAGTGCCGCGCCGGTTGCCACTACGCGGGGGCCTAGCCGCTCGGTCAGGTGGGCAGAGACTACGATTGCCACGCAATAGCCCAGAAAAGAGCCACCTGATATCAACCCGCCCACGGTTGAGGATAAAGAGAGATCCGCATCGATTTGGGGAAGAAACAGCCCAAAAGCAAAGCGGGCAAAGCCGTAGCAGATGGCAATGAGCCCAAATCCCACGGCGCCGAGCGTCATGCCCGGACTCATGATGATGCCTGTTTGACTAGGCGAACCGCGCAATGCCGAGCGGTAGCAACGGCATCCGCGCCGCGATAAATGGCGGTCGCCGTTGCGCCTTCGAACAGAATCAGAATTTGCTCGGCGAGCTGCTCATCGCCACGTCCGTTGGTTTCGAGTGCAACGATCTCCTGAATCTTGTTCCAGACCCCGGCCTTGTGAGCGGTCATGGCCTCGGCGATCTCCGGTATATCACCACCGGTTTCCCCATAAGCGCGTAGAAATAGGCACCCTCGGCAGCCTTCTACCCGCACCCAGTCTTCAAGTGCCTTGAAAAGCGCATTAACGCTGTCCACGTCGGTTCGGCGCAAGAACCGACGGTCGCGTTCCGTAAGCACGCTGGCGATCAGTGAATGTTTGCTGCCCGCATGTTTATAGAGCGTTCTGCTCGACATGCCGGCAGCCTGCGTAAGCCGGTCCATCCCGGTGGCGGTAAATCCGTGCCGGTCGAAAAGGGATTCTGCGGCGGAGATAAGCTTCGTTTTAATAGTCATACATTCAATGTAAAACGATCATTTTACACCGTCAAGAAAATAAATCCTCAGCAGGCTTTCCACGCCACAGCGTCCACCTCGATCTGCATGGTTTCCAGAGCAAGTTGGGGAACGGGTATCAGCGTGCTGGCGGGTAGTTTTTCCATCGGCCAGCAGTGGCGCATCTCCTCGCCCCAGACCGCCAGCTTCTCGGCGCTGTGATCAACGATCAGCACGGTGATTTTCATGATGTTGGTGTAGTCCAAGCCATGCGCCTTGAGCGCCCTGCCCAGATTGTTGAGCGTTGCCTGAGTCTGGTGGCGAAAGTCGTCGCTGAGCGTATTCGCGGCTCCTTCGCCGCCGAATTGGCCGGATATATACACCAGCTGGCCGCCCGGCGGGGCTTTCACCGTATGGCAGTAGCCGTAGGGCGTAGGGTCAAAAAGTGCGTCGGGGTTTTGAAACTCCAGGGGTTTAGTCATCGCGCTACCTGATTTTCATAAAGTGGGAATGGCAGGCGAAGTGTAAAAGTTCAAGTTAACATTAAGTCAAACGGCTTTTCGGCCAAGCATTCGATGACTAACAAGACGACAGCAGAGAGGATGGTTTGAAACGATTTCTTACGGTGAGTGAGCTGGCGCAAAGAAGCGGCATAGCGGCGTCCGCCCTGCGTTTTTATGAATCTCGTGGGCTGATTGCGTCGGTGCGCACCAGCGGCAACCAGCGCCGTTTTCACCCGTCGATGCTGCGGCGTATTGCGCTGATTCAGGTGGCGCAGTCGGTGGGGTTTACGTTGGAGGAAATCGCCGGTGAGCTTGCGTGTCTGCCCATGAACCGAACGGCCACCAAGCGCGACTGGGAGCGGGTGGCCGTGAAGTGGCAAAAGGAACTGGCCGCCAAGATGGCCAGGCTTCAATCGCTGAACGATAACCTGACCGGCTGTATCGGCTGTGGGTGCTTGAGCATGAAAGCATGCCGCTTGCTGAACCCCGAAGATGCGTTGGCACAACAGGGCAACGGGGCTCAGCGGCTTTCATAAAACGTGTTTAGAAACGGTAGTGAACGCTTGCGGTAATCCCGCGCTCGGCGCCGAAGTAGCAGTAGTCCAGCGAGTTGCATGACGCGACGTATTCTTTATCCAGCACGTTGTTGACGTTCAGGCGGGTTTCGACGCCGTTAACGCCGACATGACTCCAGTCATAGCCGATGGTGGCGTCCACCAGAGTGTAGTCGGGCACGGTTTCGGTATTGGCGCGGTCCGCGGCGATGTCTGCGTAATGGCGTACCCCAACGCCTACATCCACGCCGTTTAGCCAACCGCTATTGGCTGCATAATGGCCCCATAGCTGCACCTGGTGCCGGGGGGAGTAAATGGCGTTGTTGCCCTGGTTGCCGTCGTCGCTCTTAGCATAGGTAATATCGGTGAAGCTGTAGCCTGCCTGTAGCGAGAGCGTTTCGGTCAGCTGGGTCTGGGCTTCCAGCTCAAGGCCTTGGGATTCGATTTCACCCACCGCGCGGTAGGGGTCAGAGGGCTGCTCTTTGGTGGCCACGTTTTCCTGGCTGATGTGGAAAAGTGCCGCGCTGTACTGGCTGGCGCTACCGCTGGGTTGGTATTTCACCCCGGTTTCCCACTGCTCGCCCTCCATGGGAGAGAGCAAATCGCCGCGCTCGTCCACAAAGCTTGTGGGGGTGAATGCGGTGGAGTAACTCAGGTAAGGCGCCACGCCGTTATCGAACAGATAAACCACGCCGGCACGGCCGCTGAATTGGGTATCGCTGAGCGAGCTCGAAGCGTCGGTATCCAGGTCCGTGTTATCGATACTGACCCAGTCATAGCGCCCGCCCAGAGTGAAGCGCCAGTTATCAAGCGCGATTTGATCCTGTAGATACACGCCGGTCTGTTCGATTTCATGACGCTCGCGAATGGGGTCGTAAAAGGCCACCGGGCCCGTGCCATAGACCGGCTCAAACGCGTTGATCGGCTCAAAGGCGCCGGAAGGCCAGGCAACCTCGTTTTCGCGCTGCTGATAATCCACTCCCAAGAGCAGCGTGTGATCCATAAAGCCGTCGCTGAGCCGGGCTTCCAGCTGATTATCAATCGTCCAGGCTTGAAGGGATTCGTTGCTGCCGGAGTAGTAGCGGTTCAGCTCATTGGAGGTAGGTGACGTCCAGCCAAAGCCGTAAGGCTGGTTGAGTACTACGTCCGAGTTGAGGTAACGCAGCATCTGGCGGCCGGTCATCTGGTCATTAAAACGGTGCTCAAGCGTATAGCCGAACATGCGCTGCGTGCGCTCATAGGCGTCGTAATCTTCCTCGCCGTCAAAGAAGTTGTTGCTGATTTTACGCCCGTTGCGGGGCACCACGGCGCCTTCATAAGGCACGCCTGAGTGATAACCGCCTTCGGGTTCGTCCTGCAGGTAGGCTTCAACGGTCAGGCTGGTATCGTCGGTCATATCCCACGTCAAACGCGGGGCAATGGCGTAGCGCTGCTCTTCGGTGGGGCCGAACTGGGTATCGGCGGCGCTGGCGATACCGGTCACGCGAAACGCCACCCGCTGCTGCTCGCCAATCGGCCCGGTAAGATCAAACGCGGCGCTGCGCTGATGATTGTTGCCCACTCGCAAGCGCAACTCGCCGCCTTGCTCGAACTCAGGACGCTTGCTGTTGAGTGCCACCACGCCGCCTGGGGAGGCGCGGCCATAAAGCACCGACGCTGGCCCGCGTACCACTTCGATGCTTTCCAGAAACCATGGGTCAATACGCATGGAACTGTGCGAGTTGGCATCGCCCATTACCTTGAGCCCGTCTAGAAAGGTGTTGCTCAAGCTGCCGTCGGAAAAGCCGCGCAGCACCAGGTAATCAAAGCGGTTGGAGGCGCCCACCTGATTTGAATAAACGCCGGGCGTGTAATCGGTCGCCCGTTGAACGGTATTTACCCCACGGTTCTCCATCTGCTCGCGGGTAATCGTGGAAACGCTTTGCGGGATTTCGATGGCTGGTGTTTCCAGTTTGGTCGCGGCTTGCTGGGCGGTCACCGTCACCGTCGATAGCTGGCGCGAGGCATCCGGCGCTTGTGCATAGGTAACGGGTATCGAGCTGCCTGCCAGGGCAATGGATAAAACAAGGTGGCGATAGGGGAAGCGGTGCTGGCGCATAAGCATGGCAATAAGTCTCAACCGTTTATAATAATGAGAATTATTGATCTTTAACGGCTCGCTGAGCTATGCCAGATGCCAAACCTGATATGCGTAATGCTAACGCTTAAGCAAATATGCAAAGCATCCGCTTTCACGGCTTGGGCGTTTTATAGGCGTGCCGATTAACGTCCGTGGGCGGAATGCCAAAGTGGCGCTTGAAGGCGGTGGCAAAGTTGGTCGCGTGGCGATAGCCGCAGGTATGGGCTGCCTGTTGAACGCTATAGCCTTTTGCCAATACGCAATATGCTCGCTGAAGCCGGCATTGGCGTAAGTGATCAAAGAGGGAGTAGCCGTAAAGCGCACTAAATTTTTGCCGCAGGCTGCTGGGGCTCATCGCCGCACTGCGGGCCAGGTCACTCAGGCGGTAATCAATCATGGGGTTATCGCGTAGCTCGGCATGTAAGCGGGCGAGCCGCTCGCGCTCGCGATGCTTAATGCCTGGAGCGGGCTTAATATTGCGGGATGACGATAGGGGTAGTCCATGTCCCAGAAGCTGCAAGGCAAGCCCGTGCCAGACTAACGACTGTCGCCAGTCGTCGAGTGGAAATTCACGGGTGGCACACAGCTGCTCAAAGAGCGCGGAAGGTAGCTTCCAGGCGTGCAAATGGGGTTCGTGAGCGCTGGGTAGCGCATAAGGGGCGGTGGTCAGAACGGCGATGTTAAGCGTACGTAGCCGTGCTTGAGCGGGCTGTTCGACGATCAGCGGTGCCTGCGGCGTGAAATGCGCACATAGCCCCTGACCGGCGCTAATCACCAAACGCTTTTGTCCCTGGGCGATCTCAATACCGCCTTCCATCACGACACATAAAAACCACGGCACCGTCTGCGTGGAGCGCGAGGCGTAGCGTTGGCGTACCTCAAGGTCGGATAACGTGAGATGCAGGCCAGGGGGTAGCGGCAAGTCGCTGACGCTGCCCAGCGCAATGGGGTGATCATGCCCTTGATAGGCATGTAAGTAATCGATGCCGAACTTATGCCCCAGCTGACTCAGGGTCGACGGCGTGAGAGACGTAATAGTCGGCATCGATAGACTGACCTATGGCTTAGTAATCCAGTGACCAACCCAGTGTGAACGTACGGCCACGACCCTGGTAATCGTAGAGGTATGCCGGCCCGTAGGTGGGTGAGTAGAAACCTACGGCGCGCTGCCCCCAAGGGGTTGAATACTGCTCATCGGTCAAGTTGCTGATACCCAGGCTGAGAGTACCCAGCGCGGTATCCTGACTGCCGATCAGGTCGAAGGTAGTGAAGCCGTCGATGCGGCCATCGTCACTGTCCTTGTAATCGCGCGCATGGCTGCCTTGAAGGCGCAGCGTTCGATCATTATCTGCCCAGGCAATATGAGCGGTCAGGCTATCCTGCGAAGGGTAGGGCGCCACGGTAATGCCGCGATCCTGCCAACGGCCATCTTCCTTGCGCTCTGAGACGAGTGTATGCAGCGTGCCGCCCACTTCCCAGTGGTCGCCGATAAAGCGGGTGACCGAGGCTTCCAGCCCGTAATCGCGACGGTCGTCGTCGACCTGAGTAACGTTCAGGTCACTATCAAGCTCCATGGCGGTATCCGACCAGGCATAGTAAACCGCGGCCTGGGTCATCCAGTCGCCGCCACGGTAGCGCCAGCCAAGCTCCACCTGCTGGGTCTTGATACCGTCCAACGGATTGTCCGCCACAGTTTGCCCGGCGCGGCCGTAGTACTTGGAAGGGTCGGGCAACTCGAAGCCTTCCGAGTAGCCCAGCCAGCTCTGGTGGCCGTTGTCGAAGTCGTACAGGGCGCTTACGTTATACAGCGTGACGTCGTAGTCACTCGAGCCGCCCGGCACGTTGTTGAAGTCGTCGATATCCACGTCCATGCGCTGGTGGCGAATGCCGCCGCTGAGCTGGAGCTGATCCGTTGCCCACCACTCGCTCTGGGCAAACAGCGCCAGAGTATCGATCTCGAAGCCCGGGTAGCGCGGTGTGATACGGTCGGCGCGCTGCACGAGCCCACCGGAGGCATCGCTTGCCGCGCGATCAAAGCGCATCTGCGTGGCGTCGAAGGATTCACGGTCCAGGTCGGCGCCATAGGTCAGGTTAAGGCTGTCCGTCAGGTCCGCCGAGAAAAGTCCTTTCAAGCCGCTTAGCGTGGTGTTCTGCTGGGAGGCCGCAAAGTAATAGCCACCGCCTTGGGCTGCGTAGGGGAATGGGTGGAAACTGGATTCTTCTTCACGATGGAATGCCTGAAGATAGAAATCCTGATTCAGCAGATTGGCATGGTGATAATTGACGCTAAACATTTTGCGGTCGGTGCGCGGGTCGCGGTCGGCGGTAAAGCCGTCGCGGATATCGGCATCGTCAAGGTTTGGCGCAGCGGCCGCCAGGTTGGGATAGTAAACTCCACGGTCGCCCTGCTTGCCTGACTCATAAAGCTGGCCACTGAGCGTTAGCGTCTGTTCATCGCTTAGCTCGACGCGCACGTTGCCTAAAATATCCAGGCTGCGGTTGTCCTGCAGATCGCTCTGGGCGATATCAGGAAAAATCTCATCGCCTCTGGCGTCGTACTGGCGGCCATTTTCGACCAGCGATACGCCAATGCGCCCCTGTACCGTATCGTTACCGCCGCTGGCCGACTGGGAGAGGCGACGATCAAGATCATGGCTGTGGTTGAAGCCGCCGGTGACACTAGCCTGGGTTTCAAAATGCGGGGCGCCGCTTTCGCCCTGCTTGGTAATAATGTTGATCAGCCCGCCCGTGGCGCCACCGCCATACAGGCTGCTGGTGCCCGAGAGCACTTCGACGCGTTCGATATTGAACGGATCAATGGCATCGAACTGGCGCGATAAGCCGCGCGAATTGTTCAGTGAAACGCCGTCAATCAATACTTGAACGCTGCGCCCACGCATGTTCTGCCCCGCGTTGGTGCGGCCCTGCGGGCCAAAATCGAGCCCCGGTACCAGCTTGCCCAAGGCCGTTTTCAGGTCGCCGCCCGTACTGATCTGTTGCTGAAGCTCTTCGTTCTCAACGATATGAACGGCGCCTGAAATCTGGCTGATATGCGTTGGCGTACGCGAGCCTACGACGACTAGCGTTTCCTGGGCGGCGCTTTCATTCGTGTGGGCAGCTGCTGTCTGTGCATTGGAGGTTTGTGCAAAGGCCAGCAAAGGAAAAGCGCCGCTCAAAAGACCGACGCTTAATACGATAGTGCGGTTCATGGGTTATCCAGAGAACAGGTTGTTGTTAACCGTGATCCTATCATTGGCGAGAGGAAACGCAATGATAAATGTTCTCATCGTTAGCCAGGGTAACCTTACTTATCGTCTTTCAGATTGCGGCTAGCGGCTGGCTTGCTGGGGGCTGCCGTGTCGTCGGCCTTAGGCTTTTCTTCCGTCGCTTCGACAGAAGCCGTGGGCGCGGGCGTCTGTGGCGCAGACTTCTGGTTTTCAATCGTGGTTTCCAGGTTTGCCACCTGACGCTCCAGTGCCTCCACGCGGGAGCGCGTGCGCTGCAGTACATCCATCAGGATATCAAAGTCTTCCCGAGAGACGAGTTCGAGACGGTCAAAGGCGCCGCGAACGACCTGCTGTACACCTTTCTGAATATCCTCGGGGGCTTGTGATGCATTCTGTAAACGATCGCCAATCTGCTGGGCCAATCGGCTAATACGGTCTTGGGGCGCCATCGTTCTCTCCTTGATAGGGGGTCATACAAAAGTGGGCACTCTCTCAAGGATACGCAACCCTTAAAGAGTACGCATGTATTGCATGGCGTGTTTTAGGGATTTGTCTTCAATGAAGCGCTGCGCTTCTTCTTGGTGCGGCGGCATATTCTGATTGCGCTGTGCTGGTGCATGCCTTGCCGCGTCAGCCAAGCGATGCTCCTTTTTCGTGCTTAGATTTTCATTTTTTAAATATAAGTTAATGAAAATAATAATAAAAAAATTCTGTGGCACGGTATGCGCATTAGTAGGGCATTGCCATTTTTAGCGACGTGTCGCTACACATCCAGCAGGCCTTATCCAGCAGGGGAGATCGGGATGAAACTCATCACCGCCATCATCAAGCCATTCAAACTTGACGACGTTCGTGAGGCGCTCGCCGATAACGGCGTCCAGGGAATTACCGTCACGGAAGTAAAAGGCTTTGGTCGCCAGAAAGGCCATACCGAGCTTTATCGCGGCGCTGAATACGTTGTCGACTTCCTGCCCAAAGTAAAAGTGGAAGTGGCGGTTGACGATGCGCGTCTGGAAAGCGTTATCGACGCTATCTGCAACGCCGCGAATAGCGGAAAAATTGGCGATGGCAAAGTCTTTGTCACCCCGCTTGAGGACGTTATCCGTATTCGTACCGGTGAGCGCGGCGCAGACGCTGTGTAGGCAGTGAGTGACAGGGATACTTTCATAGTTCAACGGGGAACTAACAATGAATGAACTGGCTGATCTGAGCTACGCGCTCGATACGTTTTACTTCTTGATTTGCGGTGTGCTGGTCATGTGGATGGCCGCGGGCTTTGCCATGCTCGAAGCAGGCCTGGTGCGCTCCAAGAATACCGCGGAAATTCTAACTAAAAACATCGCGCTATTCGCCATTGCCTGCACCATGTACTTACTGGTGGGCTACTACATCATGTATTCAAGCAGCGAAGGCGGCTTCCTGCCGAGCCTGGGCTTCTTGATTGGCGCTGAAAACAGCATGGATGCGGTGACGGCCGGCGGTGAAGATGCGCCGTACTACTCCATGCGCGCGGACTACTTCTTCCAGGTCGTGTTTGTTGCAACCGCGATGTCGATTGTGTCGGGCGCCGTGGCTGAACGCATGAAGCTCTGGGCCTTCCTGGCGTTTGCTGTGGTGATGACAGCATTTATCTATCCTATTTCCGGCTACTGGACCTGGGGCGGCGGCTGGTTGTCTGAAGTGGGTTACTCGGATTACGCCGGTTCAGGCATTGTGCATATGGCCGGCGCTGCGGCGGCCCTGGCCGGTGTGCTGGTGCTCGGCCCACGGAAAGGCAAGTACGGTAAAGATGGCGCTATCCATGCGATCCCCGGCGCCAACATGCCGCTGGCAACGCTGGGTACGTTTATTCTGTGGATGGGCTGGTTCGGCTTTAACGGTGGCTCTGAGCTGAAAATGTCGGATATCGGCTCGGCCAACAACGTCGCCCAAGTGTTTGTGAATACCAATGCTGCTGCGGCTGGCGGCGTGATTGCTGCATTGGTTCTGGCCAAGCTGTGGTTCCGTAAGGCGGATCTCACCATGGCGCTCAACGGCGCGCTTGCGGGCCTTGTCGCGATCACCGCCGACCCGCTTTCCCCAACAGGTTTAGGGGCTGCAACTATCGGTGCATTGGGCGGTTTGATTGTGGTTATCGCGATCATCACGCTTGATAAGCTGAAGCTGGACGATCCGGTCGGTGCGATTTCAGTGCACGGCGTGGTAGGTATCTGGGGTGTTCTGGCTGTGCCGATCACTAATGAGGAAGCCTCCTTCGGCGCTCAGCTGATCGGTATCGTCGGCATCTTTGCCTGGGTGTTCCTTGCAAGCCTGGTGGTCTGGCTGGTGCTTAAAGCCATCATGGGCATCCGGGTTAGCGAAGAAGAAGAGTATGAAGGCGTGGATATCGCAGAATGCGGTCTTGAAGCCTACCCCGAGTTTAGCGTTAAGAAATAAGCATAATGCTAAGCAAGTGAGCTGGCGTGCTCCTTATGGCCTTCCTTACGAGGAAGGCCTTTTTATTCTCTGCCTGTAGCGGTGTATGCTTAGCGTTAGAGGTGGCTGGCTTTCGCCGCACCCAAAAGACAAGACAATGGCCACCAAGCTAGAGGATGTCGCAATGAAATTGATCTCAGCCATTATCAAGCCGTTTAAGCTTGATGACGTACGTGAATCGCTCTCCGATATCGGCGTGCAGGGCATTACCGTCACAGAAGTAAAAGGTTTCGGCCGTCAAAAAGGCCACACTGAGCTTTATCGTGGTGCTGAGTACGTGGTGGATTTCCTGCCTAAAGTGAAGCTCGAAGTAGCCGTTGACGATGATTTGGTGGAGCAAGTCATTGATGCGATTACCCAGGTTGCCAACACGGGTAAAATCGGTGACGGCAAGATTTTCGTAATGCCGCTTGAGCAGGTCATTCGCATCCGTACCGGCGAAACGGGTAAAGATGCGGTTTAATCTGGTGAGTGGTGAATGGTGAGTAGTGAATGGTAAGGCGTGAGTGGTGAGTAGTAGAAAAAGCCCCTGTGGATTATTTCCAGCAGGGGCTTTTTGTTAATGAGGTGTTAGCGATAGTGGCTAGAATCTTCTATTCACCCTTCACCCTTCACCCTTCACCAACAAATCACTTCTCAACAAACGCACGCTCGATCACGTAATCACCCGGCTCGCCCATACGCGGGGAGATATTCAGGCCGAGTTCATCCAAAAGCGCACTGGTGTCGTCCAGCATGGCGGGGCTACCGCAGATCATCGCGCGATCCTGGCGCGGGTCGATCGGCGGAAGGCCAGTATCTTCGAAGATTTTACCGCTGCGAATATGGTCGGTTAAGCGCCCCATGGTGTGGAACTCTTCACGGGTTACCGTGGGGTAATAAACCAGCTTGTTGGCGATATCTTCGCCCAGATACTCGTGGGCAGGCAGCTCTTTGGTAATAAAGTCGGCGTAGGCCAGCTCAGAGACTTCACGCACGCCGTGTACCAGTACGACTTTATCGTAGCGCTCATAGACTTCCGGATCTTGAATCAGGCTCATAAACGGCGCCAGCCCCGTACCGGTTGAAAGCATATACAGGTTGCGACCCGGCAGCAGGTCGTCGCAAACCAGCGTACCGGTTGGCTTGCGGCTGACCATGATCTGATCGCCCACTTTCAGGTGCTGAAGGCGTGAGGTCAGCGGACCATCGGGCACTTTGATACTGAAAAACTCAAGGTGGTCTTCGTAGTTGGGGCTGGCAATGGAGTAAGCGCGCATCAGCGGTTTGCCATTAACTTCAAGGCCAATCATGACGAACTGGCCAGTTTTGAAGCGCAGGCTACGCTCACGCGTGGTGCGGAAGCTAAACAGGGTATCGTTCCAGTGGTGAACGCTGAGTACTTCTTCTAACGCAAACTTACTCATGCCGACTTCTCCCTCAGGTGATAAAGCGTTAGCCTCACCACTCATATACTTAAAAAGAATAAAAATTTCTTAAAACGTTGTCAGTAAGTCTAAGCAAAGAGTGGTATATCTGTTAAGCAAATTATATTGATAACGTTTATCTCTAAAATAGATATAGGCCTTGTATGCACTACACCTTGCGCCAGCTGGAAGTGTTTGTAGCGGTAGCCCAGCATGAAAGCGTCTCTCACGCCGCCCGCGCCTTGGCCATGTCGCAGTCGGCTACGAGTACCGCTCTGGCTGAACTGGAAAGACAGTTCGATTGCCAGCTGCTTGACCGCATAGGCAAGCGCTTAAAGCTCAATGCGCTGGGCTTCCAACTTCTGCCCAAGGCGGTTGCTCTGCTTGACCGTGGCGAGGAGATCGAGGAGCTGCTGCGCGGGCAGCAGGGCGTAGGCACGTTGGATGTAGGCGCGACCCTGACAATCGGCAACTATCTGGCAACGCTTCTGATCAGCGATTTCATGCAGCGCTACCCCGGTAGCCGGGTGCGCCTTTCGGTGCGCAACACACGCCATATTATCGAGAGCGTGCGCCAGCACTCGTTGGACCTGGGCCTGATCGAAGGCCAGTGCGACGACGAGATGATCATCAGCCAGCCCTGGGTCGAAGATGAGCTGTGCGTGTTCTGCTCGCCGCGCCATCCTTTAGCCGGACAAGACCATCTTGAGCTTGAGCAACTGTTGCGCGAAGACTGGATCATGCGCGAAGAGGGCTCAGGCACCCGGATGACCCTAGAGCACGCCGCGCGCCACCGGCGCAGCCGCTTTAATACGCTGCTGGAGCTTGAACATACCGAAGGGATTAAACGTGCAGTGGAGTCTGGCCTGGGTATCGGCTGCGTATCCCGCCTGGCGCTGCGCGATGCCTTCCGGCGTGGCAGCCTGGTACCGCTACCCACGCCGGAGCTGGATCTAAAGCGTCAGTTCACCTTTATCTGGCATCGCCACAAGTACCTGACGACCGGCGTACGCGAGTTCCTGCGCCTGTGCCGCGAAATGACCGCTGGCGCCAAGCGCAGTGATGATATTGAGCTGCCGCCGGTTCCCTGAGGCGTTATTCGCCTCTAGATTCATACGCGAGCTGGCGTGTACTGGAAGAGCGCTCTTCTTCAAGCGTAAACCCGCCTACCAATTCAGCGAGCCGTTCGGCCTGCTCTTTAAGCTGTTCGGCGGCGGTGGTGGACTCTTCGACCAGAGCAGCGTTTTGCTGAGTCATCTGGTCAAGGTCACTCACCGCGATGCTGACCTGACTGATACCGTCGTTCTGCTCGCGTGCGGCGGTGCTGATATCGCCCAGCATCTGGGTAACTCGGGTGACGCTTTCGGAAAGCTCGTGCATCGCGGTTCCCGCGTCGTGCACCAGCTGAGTACCGCTTTCTACCTTGCCTGACGAGGCATTGATGCGCTGGCGGATATCCGCCGCTGCGTCGCTGCTGCGCCCGGCCAGCTTGCGTACTTCATCCGCCACCACGGCAAACCCGCGGCCGTGCTCGCCTGCCCGGGCGGCTTCCACCGAGGCGTTCAGGGCCAGCAGGTTGGTCTGGAAGGCGATGCTGTCGATCACGCTGACGATGCTTTGAATCTCGGTGGAGTTGGTGCGGATATCGTCCATAGTGATGACCACCTGCTCGAAAGCGCCGTTAGTGCGCGTAGCGAGTTGCGAGGCGGTTTGCGCAAGCCCGCTGGCCTCTTGCGATGCGCTAGTGGTGTGGCCCACGGTGCTGCTGATCTCCTCCATGGCGGTCGAGGTCTGCTGCAGGCTGGCGGCGGCCTGGTCGGTGCGCCGTGAAAGGTCCTGGCCGCCTTGAGTTATTTCGCTTGCGGCGTGGTGGACCGATTCGCTGCTGGCGCGCACATCCACCAGTACATCGTGAATCTTCACCGCAAAGGCGTTGAACTGCGTGGCCAGTTCGGCGCTTTCATCACGGCCGCGCACTGGCAGGCGCTGGGTCAGATCGCCGTCGCCGGAAGCGATATCGCGCATACGGTCGGCCAAGCGACGAAGAGGGCGGGCGATACGCGCCCCGATCCACCACAGTGCAAACATACCGACAACCGCCAGCAATAAACCCACCGTAGTCATGCCCAGGGTATTTTGATCGCGTTGTTCACCCAGCAGGTCTTGCAACGCATTGAGGTCGGCAAATACCACCTCTTCCGGCAGTTGCAATACGAGCACCCAAGGCTGCTCAGTATTGCCGAGCTGGAGCGTATGGTAGCGCTGGATCATGCCGTTATGCGTATTGCCTCGAAAGCCCGCCTGCGAGGTTGCTTGCCTGATGCCTTCCAGAACATCGCTATTGAGTGTACTGCCCGTTGGTTGGCCAAGCGTCTCGCTATTCGCAGTATCCGCTACCAAACCGCCTCGGCCGGCGACCAGAATCATTCGCCCAGCACCGTTATAGAGGTCTTGGCTTGCCTCGATCAGCATGTTCTGAATAAAGTTCAGCGATAGGTCTACCCCGGCGACACCGCGAAACTCGCCATTCACCAGAATGGGAGCATTGAAAGAGGTAACGAGCAGCGACTCACCGTCGTAATCATAAACGGCTGGGTCAA
Source organism: Halomonas sp. AOP43-A1-21 (assembly GCF_052376775.1). Taxonomy (NCBI): domain Bacteria; kingdom Pseudomonadati; phylum Pseudomonadota; class Gammaproteobacteria; order Oceanospirillales; family Halomonadaceae; genus Halomonas; species Halomonas sp. AOP43-A1-21. Next base: position 106,127 of record NZ_JBQSWC010000007.1, read on the forward strand.
TAACGCAGGGCGCTAGTGTTTCTTTGGGGCAGAGGTAGTATTCACCTTCGCGTACACCATTGGCGAGCACGGTCTGGCTATCCATGGTGTCTCCCAGCGGCAAAACCTCCAGGTTGCCCTCTTCAGTGCGGTACCACCAGGGCATGAACCGGCCACTGCCGTCATGCCCGTAGCGCTCTTCACCAAGGTAGCGCGCATCATCGCCAAAAGCATCGGGCTCCCAGCCGATAAAAGCGTCAAGCAGCGCCGGGTTGTCGGCAACGGTTTGGCGAATGATATTGGAGAGCTGACGGCGGCTTAGATAGAGCGCTTGCCGTCCCTCAGCGTCAGTGGCGCCCATGAGAGCATTGGTGCGTGCTAGCTGATTGGCGACCTGAAGCGCGTTGTTGAGCTCGCCCTGAATACGTTCGCCTTCCGCCTCGATAATCGCGTTCAAGCGAGCATCCAGCGCGGTTTTCGCCTGTTCACGGGTGTGCTGATCGACGGTTTCAGCCGTACGGTTGGTCGCTACCAGGTTATAGACAACCAGCGCAGCGACAATCGCCAGCAGGCAGGGACTTGCTAGCACAAGCAGGTAGGTTCGCAACGAGCCAAAATGCATACTGATTCCTCAAGAGCCAGGGAAGTAATGGGCAGCGATGCGTGAAAATCACGCAGCAGGGAGACGGCTGATAAGTTTCGTAAGTTATCGGCATGCGAGGCGACGACTTGAAAAGTAAAGATGCAAATTAATGACTGAGCGCTGCACATCACGTGGCAGACCGGTTGTGATATAGGGCCCTTTAGTAAGGGCCCGTTCTCGGCTAATTAATAGGTTGGGTAGGCAGGTGAGGGCAACTGTTGCTTAGCGGAGTGGCTATCTCCCTCAAGCGTAAACCCGCCTACCAATTCAGCGAGCCGTTCGGCCTGCTCTTTAAGCTGTTCGGCGGCGGTGGTGGACTCTTCGACCAGAGCAGCGTTTTGCTGAGTCATCTGGTCAAGGTCACTCACCGCGATGCTGACCTGACTGATACCGTCGTTCTGCTCGCGTGCGGCGGTGCTGATATCGCCCAGCATCTGGGTGACCCGGGTGACACTTTCGGAAAGCTCGTGCATCGCGGTTCCCGCGTCGTGCACCAGCTGAGTACCGCTTTCTACTTTGCCTGACGAGGCATTGATGCGCTGGCGGATATCCGCCGCTGCGTCGCTACTGCGCCCGGCCAGCTTGCGTACTTCATCCGCCACCACGGCAAACCCGCGGCCATGCTCGCCTGCCCGGGCGGCTTCCACCGAGGCGTTCAGGGCCAGCAGGTTGGTCTGGAAGGCGATGCTGTCGATCACGCTGACGATGCTTTGAATCTCGGTGGCGTTGGTGCGGATATCGTCCATGGTGATGACCACCTGCTCGAAAGCGCCGTTGGTGCGCGTAGCGAGTTGCGAGGCGGTTTGCGCAAGCCCGCTGGCCTCTTGCGAAGCACTGGTGGTGTGGCCCACGGTGCTGCTGATCTCCTCCATGGCGGTCGAGGTCTGCTGCAGGCTGGCGGCGGCCTGGTCGGTGCGCCGTGAAAGGTCCTGGCCGCCCTGAGTAATTTCGCTTGCGGCGTGGTGGACCGATTCGCTGCTGGCGCGTACATCGACCAGCACATCGTGTATTTTTACCGCAAAGGCGTTGAACTGGATCGCCAGCTCAGCGCTTTCGTTGCGCCCGCGTACCGGCAACCGCTGGGTCAGATCACCGTCGCCGGAGGCAATGTCGCGCATGCGGTCGGCTAGGTTTTTAAGCGGGCGAGAGATGCTGGTTCCCAATAGCCAACTGGCCAACAGGCCGAGGCCTGCAATCAGCAGCCCCATTAGGATCATTCCCCACGTGGAGGCTTTGCTCTGTTCACTAAGCTGATCCTGCAAACCATAGAGACCCGCCATGACGGCACTTTCAGGGAGACGAATCATCAATACCCACGGCTGGCCGCTCTCGTCGATAGCAAACGGCCAGTACAGTTCGGTCATGCCCTGCTCGGTATCAAGCTTACGCACACTCTCGCCCTGCTGGGCTTGAGCGATGCTGGTCTGAAGTTCAGGGTCGAGCACGTTTTCAACGCGTTTACCCATTAGCTCCGGCGCACCCGTATAAGCGGCTAGGGCACCATGAGCGGCAACCAGGGCCATTTCGCCCACTCCGTCATAAAGGGTTTCGTTAGCCTCTTCAAGCAAGCCCTGAATGAATTCAACCGAGAGGTCTACGCCAGCACTGCCGCGAAACTCGCCGTCCACGATAATGGGGGCGTTAAACGAGGTCACCAGTAAGGTTTCGCCGTTATAGTCGTACAAGTGTGGGTCGACAATACAGCTGCGCTGGGTTTCCTTGGTGCACAGGTAGTACTCTCCGCGGCGAATGCCGTCTGCATCGCGTTCCTGGTTTTCTATGTCACTGCCCAGCGCGAGAACTTCAATGCTGCCACTGTTAGTGCGATACCACCACGGCATAAAACGGCCATCGGGGCTATAGCCCTGGTCTTCACGATCAGTAAAGCGAGCATCACTACCGAACGCATCTGGCTCCCAGCCAATAAAGGCGTCCAGCAGGTCAGGGTTGTTAACCACCGTTTGACGTACCAGCATTGATACCTCACGCCGGCTCAAGGACATCAACGGCCGGCCGTCGGCATCCTGTTGGCCCAGCATGGCGTTGGTATGCGCCAGATTAGTCGCAAGCGTTAGCGCATGCTCCAACTGACCCTTTATCTCTTCAGCCTGACCTGAGGCAATGGCGGTGAGACGCGCCTCGATATTACTTTCGAGTAGCGTCTGTGTTTCACTTCTCACCAACGACTGGGAGCGTGCGTTGGCAATCACCGAGTAGATCACCAGCGCCGCAATCACCAGGAGAATACAGCCACCCACCAGAGTGGCTATCAGCGTACGGACGGACTTGAAGTTCATTTTTGTTATTGCTCTCTGGGCTCAGTTACTGCTTAACGCAGCAGGGAAGCAGGCGGCATAAGCCGTTGGCTTGAAGAAGCTGAATTGCTTGCCAGGGTAAAGCCGCCCACCAGTGCTGCGAGACGCTCGGCCTGATCCTTGAGCTGCTCGGCAGCGGTGGTGGACTCTTCTACCAGCGCCGCGTTTTGCTGGGTCATCTGGTCAAGGTCGCTCACCGCGATGCTGACCTGGCTGATGCCGTCGCTCTGCTCGCTTGCCGCGGTGCTTATCTCGGCCAGCATCTGGGTGACGCGTGTGACACTTTCCGTCAGCTCATGCATGGCTGTTTCAGCGCCCTGGACCAGCTGGGTGCCACTTTCCACTTTGCCGGTTGAGGCATCAATGCGCTGGCGGATATCCGCGGCAGCGTCGCTACTGCGAGACGCCAGTTTACGCACTTCATCGGCAACCACCGCAAACCCACGGCCATGTTCACCCGCACGCGCCGCTTCTACCGACGCGTTCAAGGCCAGCAGGTTGGTCTGGAAGGCAATGCCGTCGATCACGGTTACAATTTTCTGAATTTCAGCCGACGTCGTGCGGATGTCATCCATCGTGACCACCACCTGCTCAAACGCCGAATTGGTCCGCGAGGCCAGCTGCGACGCCGTTTGAGAAAGTCCGCTGGCTTCCGTGGAAGCGCTGGAGGTATGGCCCACTGTGCTGCTGATCTCCTCCATGGCGGTCGAGGTTTGCTGCAGGCTGGCCGCGGCCTGGTCGGTGCGCCGTGAAAGATCCTGACCACCCTGGGTGATCTCGTTGGCCGCATGATGAACGGATTCACTGCTGGCGCGTACATCGACCAGCACATCGTGGATTTTAACGGCAAAGGCGTTGAACTGGATGGCAAGTTCGGCGCTTTCATTGCGTCCGCGCACAGGCAGGCGCTGCGTCAAGTCGCCGTCGCCCGAGGCAATGTCACGCATACGATCGGCCAGGTTTTTCAGCGGGCGAGAGATGCTGGTTCCCAATAGCCAACTGGCCAACAGGCCCAGAAACGCGATGCCTAGACCCATGCCAAGCATGCTCAACGTGGAGGCTGTGCGTTGCTCCTGCATCTGCTCTTGCATGTTGTTTAAGCCAGCAAACACGGCTTGCTCGGGCAAGCGAAGCATCAACACCCATGGTGCCTCAGTGCCGCCGATGGTAAAGGGCCAATAGAGTTCGATCATGCCCTGCGCCTGGTCAACGTTGCGGACCACTTCACCTTGTTGGGCACGGCGAAGATTCCCCTGTAGGGAAGAGGTAAATGCTTCGCTTGAGGATTTTCCCACCAGGGAGGCATCGCTGGTGTAGGCCGTAACGCCTCCCTGCGAAGCGATAAGCGCTATTTCGCCCGCGCCGCTGTATAGCGTTTGGTTGGCCTCGTTAAGTATCGATTGAATAAAGTCGACCGTATAATCAACGCCCGCAATGCCACGAAACTCGCCATCAACGATAATAGGGGCATTGAACGAGGTGACCAGCGTGAGTTCGCCGTCGTAATCAAACTGCGACGGGTCAACGACACAGGGGGCTAGCGTTTCACGCGGGCATAGATAGTACTCGCCGCTGCGCACGCCGCTTGCCTGGATAGCCTCACTCTCCATAGCGTCGCTTAGCGGAAGCGCGGCTAAATCACCGTTCTCGGTGCGGTACCACCAAGGGCGAAAGCGCCCATCGGCACCGTAGCCAAGGCCCTCACGTCCGGCAAACCGTGCATCCAGACCAAAGGCGTTTGGCTCCCAGCCAATATAGGCATCGAGTATTTCGGGGTTGGTAGCCACCGTTTGGCGTACCAGCAGCGAAATTTCGCGGCGGCTCAGGTTCAGTGCCGGTCGGCCGTTGTCATCCAGCTGGCCCAACATGGCATTGGTGGCGGCCAGGCTTTCGGCAATCTTGAGGGTTTTTTCAAACTGGCCCTGGATAAGCTCTGCCTGCGCTGAGGCAACGGCCGTTAAGCGTGCTTCGATATTGCGCTCAAGCAGTTCTTGGGTCTGGTCTTCTACCAGTACCTGAGAACGCGCATTGGCAATCAGTGAATAGATTACCAACGCGGTCACCACCAGCAGAATACAGCCACCTACTAAAATGGTAATCAACGTGCGGACGGACTTGAAGTTCATTTTTATAGTTGCTCTCGATGCTCAGTTACCGCTTAACGCGGCAGGGAAGGGGGCTGCACGAGCCGCCCATCTACTTGGGGCGATGAATGGGTTGATAGGGTAAAGCTGCCAACGACATCGGAAAGACGCAAGGACTGCTCTTTCAGCTGCTCTGCGGCGGTTGTAGATTCTTCTACCATGGCTGCATTTTCTTGCGTCATGTGGTCCAGTTCGGCCACCGCAATATTGACTTGATGAATACCGTCACTCTGCTCGCTGGTAGCCGCCGTGATTTCTTCAAGCACATCGGTTACGCGAGTAATGTGCGCCACGATATCCTGCATGGTGGTGCCAGCATCGCGTACCAGGGTTGTGCCGTTATTCACTCTGCTTTGCGAGTCTTCAATCAGCTTTTGGATATCGTGGGCGGCATCACTGCTGCGTCCTGCCAATTTGCGCACCTCATCGGCGACTACCGCAAATCCACGGCCGTGTTCGCCAGCGCGGGCGGCTTCCACTGAGGCATTGAGCGCCAGCAGGTTAGTTTGGAAGGAAATGCTGTTCATCAGAGTGACAATTTCGCCGATCTTATCCGAGGCGTGAGTGATGTCTTCCATGGTGGTCACCACGTTTGCCACCACCTTTCCGCCTTCATTAGCCACTTCTGAGGCGGTTTGCGATAGCTTGTTGGCTTCCTGCGCTGAAGCCGCCGTGTGCTGGACCGTGCTCGTAATCTCTTCAATTGAGGCCGACGTTTGCTGCAGGCTGGCAGCCGCGTTATCGGTACGCCGGGAAAGATCCTGTCCACCCATGGCGATTTCAGTCGCCGCATGGTGCACTGATACGCTGCTGCTACGTACATCGATCAATACCGCTTCCATCTTGCTCACGAAACGGTTAAAGGCCTGAGCAATTTGAGTAACCTCATCACCGCCCTCTTCGGGCAGGCGTTGGGTCAGATCCCCTTCACCAGAGGCGATATTATCCATGGCGTTACGCACAATCAGCAGGCGGCGCAGCAGCAGTGATAGCAGCAGGCCAAAGGCAAGGGCGGTCAATAGCGCCACAACCACTAAAATAACGATGGAAGAGGTGGCGATTGCGCGTAGGCCAGCCGTTGCCTCATGCTTATCCAACGCGACCATAAGACGCCAGCCGTTTTCACCGCCAATCGCGCGGCCGAGCAATAGCTTGTCACTTCCCTGGAGAGTTAGAGGGAGCGGGGTGGTGGCACTCGTCAATTGATTGATCAAGCCCGTCGTGAGCTGGCTGTTAATGGCGGAGACCGGGCTGAGGATCAAGCCAGTATCGGGGTGGGCGATCAATGTGCCATCGTAAGTGGTGAGAAAACCAAAGCTTGCAGGAGTCGGCGCAATGCCGGTGACCGTTTCGACAATATTGCCGATAGGAATATCCGCACCTACCACGCTGATGAGTTCAGCATTGCGATAGAACGGACGGGCAAATGTAATGACCAGCCCGCCTGTCTGATCATCAATATAGGGGGCGGTAACAATCGTATCCTGTGCTGCTACTGCTGCTTTGTACCAGGGGCGTTCGCGCGCGTCATAGCCGCTGCTCGGCGATGCTCCGTTGTCATAGGTAATGGAACCATCATCGGGATAGCCAATATAAGTAGAAATAAACCCACCCGAGGTAAGGAACTGGCGAAGCGCCGGGCCGGGATCGTTACTGTTAGCGGCTGTCTCCATGCTTTCCAGCATATTTAGCCGAGTATTGAACCACTCGTTCAAGGCCTGGGTATTGCCGCTCACAACCGCTTTTAAGTTGCTGGCTATCTGTACATTGTTGTGATGTTTTACCGTCATGTAACTGACGATGCCGTTAATCACTAGGCCAAGAATAATCGCTGCCAGTGCGGCTAATAAAATACGTACTCGAAGGGAGGAAAACATGGTCGCTCTCTGTGTCGATAAGCTTCCGTATGCACTGCTGCTACGGAGTGAAGTTATCAAGCTTATCGGCGAGAGCGACTGCTACTTTAGTTAACTATAGGGTGATTGTCGTTAAGCGCTCAACGCAAGTCGCTGACGGCTTCCTGAATATCTTTCAATGGCGCCTTGCTAAGATCTTTTGCCAACGTGTGCGTCACCAGCTTTTGGGTCGGTGCGTCGAGCTTTTCACGTAGCAGGCCTAAGAACTTGGGCGGCGCGACCAAAATCAGCTTTTCCATGCTGTTACTGACGCGTGCGTTATATAGACACTGGGTCACTTCTTTGGCAAACAGTTCATTTTCATGCTTTAACGCCGTGCCCCCTTCAGAGGATGAGCGTGATGACGACGATCTTGATTCATGTACGTCGGCGCCTGCGCTGTCAGTGATCAGGTCGCCTTCATGCAGGCGTCCTTCGGCATGAACCAGGCTCTCTTTTTCCTCCAGATTAAGTGCATCACGGGTGAAAATACGCGCCCGAGCAGCATCAGCTACCACGATATAGGTTGTCATCATTAAACGTCCTCCGTGTCGTTAAGCGTCTGTTAACCATGGCAAGCGTTTGGCATTCGGTCAACCCGTAGAGCATATAGAGTACGCTCCTAGAGTACTGTACCTAGAGCACTTTACGCCGCAGCAGGCTGGTGATTGCTTCACCGATCAGCACCAGCACAATGATCGCAATCAGGATGGTCGCCACGGTCGGCCAGGCAAAGGTATCAATCGCGCCTTGCAGAATCACCCCGATACCACCCGCGCCCACCAGGCCCAGCACCGTAGATTCACGAATGTTGATATCCCAACGTAAAATCACAATGGCGAAAAACGCGGGCATGACCTGAGGCATGATCGCATAGACGATGACCTTGGCCTTGGAGGCGCCCGTGGCTTCCATGGCCTCAACTGGCCGCTTATCAATCTCCTCAATGGCTTCGCCCATTAGCTTGCCGATAAACCCAATCGAGCGAAACACGATGGCGAGTATGCCCGCCAGTACGCCGGGCCCGAAAATAGCCACGAACAGCAGCGCCCAGATAATCGTATTCACCGAGCGGCTAGAGACCAGAATAAACCGGCCAAGCCACAGGCAGGCGCGGTTGGGCGTGGTGTTTTGCGCGGCGATATAGGCCACAGGCAGCGCCAGGAAAATGGTCAGAAAGGTGGCTAACGTGGCAATGTGAACCGTTTCAATCAGCGCGTTCAATATATTGCCAAGCCCGGCCGCGCTGGGTGGCCACATCCGGCCGCCAAGGTTTGAGATTTGGTTGGGCGCATCCCACACCCAGGGCCAGAAAATATCGATATCGCGCACCGCCCATACCACTACCATCAGGGTTACGAGCAGTACGGCGTAGCGAATGAGGCGCTCCTTGCGATCAAAACGTTGCCAGACATGATCGGCGAGCTTTTGTGCGTGATCTACCATATTTTTTTCCTTACCCAGCCGCTGATGCCTTCACTGAGCAAAATAACCGCAATGATGACCAGCAAGATCGCAAAGGCGAAATCGTAATCGTAGCGCCCAAAGGCGTTCATCAAGGTGCTGCCAATCCCGCCGGCCCCGACAATACCCACCACGGCAGAGGCGCGCAGGTTACTGTCCAACTGGTACATGGAAAGCCCTACCTGGCGCGGTAAAATCTGCGGGAATACGGCATAAAAGAGTGTTGCCAAGTAGCCGGCGCCCGTGGCGCGCATCGCCTCTACCTGCCCCCAGTCAATCTCCTCAATCTCTTCGGCGAGCAGTTTGCCTACAAAGCCAATCGAGTAGAGGGTGAGCGTTAAAATGCCTGCCAGCGGGCCAAAGCCGACGGCTGCCACAAACAAGATAGCCACAATGACCGGGTGAAAGCTGCGCGAGATAATGATCACCGCGCGACCCACCAGATAAATGGGCATGGGGGCGACATTGCGCGCAGCCATCACGGCAAACGGAATCGACAGAAAAACGCCCAGCAGGGTGGCCAGAATGGCAATCTGAAAGCTTTCTTTAAAGCCCGTTAGCAGCAGCTCGTAGCGCTCAAGATTGGGCGGAAACCCGCCGCTGAAAATACGCGCCGCGCGGGGCAGGCCTTCTGAAATGCGCGCCCAGTTAAACGGCAGTGAGCCAAACGCCCACACCAGGTAGATGACCGCTAAAATGAGAATGCCATAACGAATTAGCGGGTTAGCAATAAACGGCGGCTTTTTCCAAGTACGCGGCACCGTGGCATGAGTGTCAGGCCGGGTCATGGGCGCGCTCCTCGGCAGGGGCGTCGCTTACGGCCTCGTCAGGTGCTTCGATGCCGCCATAAATGGCGTCCAGGGCATCTTTATTGAAATCGGCTGGCACACCATCAAAGATCATCTTGCCGTGACGCAGGCCCACGATACGCTCGGTGTAGGTTTTGGCCTGGGCGACGTTGTGAATATTGATCAGTACCGGCAGCGACAGCTCGCTTGCCAGGCTCTGCAGCAGCATCATGATCTGTTCAGAGGTGCGCGGGTCGAGCGACGCGGTGGGCTCATCGGCCAACAACACTTCAGGTTCCTGCATTAACGCACGCACCACACCCACTCGCTGGCGTTCGCCACCGGATAGCTCATCCGCGCGCTTGTTGGCGTACTGGGCAATGCCTACGCGCTCCATCAACATGAACGCACGCTCAATATCCGCCTGGGGATAGCGGCGGGTAATCGCCTGATAGAGGTTTACGTAGCCCAGCCGCCCGGCCAGCACGTTTTCCATAACGGTCAGGCGGTCGAGCAGGTTGAAGCCCTGAAAGACCATGCCGATTTTGCGGCGGGCGCGGCGCAAGTCGGCGCCTTTAAGGTTAACGAGTTCGGTGCCGTTTAAGGTGATTGAGCCGGAGGTAGGTTCTACCAGGCGATTGATACACCGCAGCATGGTGCTTTTGCCGGCACCTGAGGCGCCCACAATCGACACGACGCTATTGCCCTCTACCTTCAGATCCAGCCCTTCCAGCACGGCCTTATCGCGGCCATAACGTTTGACCAGATTTTTAATTTCCAGCATGTTTTCGCTTCCATCTGCTAGGAATAACCGCGCCACGCAGCCGTGGCGCGGTGCGTGTTACTCTTCCAGATTTTCAGGCGTATAGCTCACGCCATTGGCGGCCTGGATGGTGCGAATAACCTGCCAGTTATCCTTGTAGTTAATGGGGATAAACTTCTCAACGCCTTCAAACTCTTCGCCAAGCTCTGTACCTACGAAATCAAAGCTGAAGAACGCTTCTTCGATTTTTTCAACCAGATCAGGATGCAGGTTGTACGCATAGTTGTAGGACGTCGTGGGGAAGCGGTCTGATTCATAAATCAGGCGAACGTCGTCGGTATCGTAAAGCCCTCGCGCGGCCATGCGGTCCACGACTTCCGAGGCAACCGGGGCGGCATCGTAATCGCGTGCCACAACGCCCAGCATGGATTGGTCGTGGCTACCGGAGTAGACCACCTCGTAATCTTCCTCAGGCGTTATGCCGAGCTCCGGCAGCAGCGCGCGAGGCGCCAGGTTACCCGAGTTGGAAGTGGGTGAGGTATGGGCAACGCGCTTGCCTTTAAGGTCTGAAAGTTCCTGGATATCGGAATCGGCATGGGTGAATAGCTGCAGCGTGTAGCCAAACTGGCCATCATCAGAGCCCATCAGCGCAAACGGAACCGCGCCTGCCAGGTTCACCGCAAACGGCGTGGGGCCCGTCGAGAAACCAGCAATATGCAGGCGTCCGCTGCGCATGGCCTCTACCTGGGCCGCGTTGGATTGGACCGCGAAGAAGCGTACGTCGCGACCGGTCACTTCTGAAAGGTGGTCGATAAAGGGTTGCCAGATATCCGAGTAAATCGCCGGGTCTTCAACCGGGGTGTAAGCAAAAATTAGTGTATCTGGATTGACCCATTCCGACTCATCGGCTGGACGATCAGCAACCATATCGCCATTTTCATCACAGTAAAGGGCATCAAGATCACCGCGCTCACATTCGGCATAAGCGTGTGAGGAAAGCAGTGCGAGGGGGAGTAACGCTGAAGCAGTCAGTAACGCAAGCGGGCGCTTGCAAAAAAGCGACGTAGCCATGGAAAACCTCATTAGTAAGTTATTTTTATGGTCTTGCTGTTTATGATCGTGCTATTTGTTGGTGCATTATTAATGGTTGTATTAAAGGTAGCTAATAAGCGCTTAAGTGTTCTTTTCTCTGCGCTATGTCACCTTCATGGAGACACTCGCTTTTCGAAAGTGCACATTTAGCCGCCTAAATATTGGTTTTCGAAAATCAACTCTTTCAATCTAGGGTTTGTGACAAAGTTATGTCAAACACTTTTCTTGCCTCCTCCGACCATTGGCGCAACCGCTACTTATTAATGCGCCATGGTCATAGCCAGGCGAATCAGCAAAAGTTGATTATTAGCAGTCCGGAGCGCGGTATTGACGCCTTTGGGCTTTCAGAAATGGGCGAACAGCAGCTCGCGCAGGTGGTGGCCAAGTGGGCATGGCCAACGCCTGACCGTGTGATTCATTCCGATTTTCTGCGCACCACCCAAACGGCTGCGCGTGTTGCGAGTGCCTTTAAGCTTGAGATGAGCAGGGATGAGCGTTTGCGTGAACGCTATTTTGGTGAATTCGAAGGCGAGGGGGATATTCATTATCCGGACGTATGGGCGCTGGATGCCCATGACGCTGAGCATTGCCACCGCCAGGTGGAAGCGGTTAGCTCAGTGGCGGCGCGAATGATGGCCGTGATTGAGCACTGGGAAGCGCAAACCCATGATGAAACAATTTTGCTGGTAAGCCACGGTGACCCGCTGCAAATCCTGCTTACCGCATTGGCGGGCAAGCCGCTCAGCCAACATCGTGAGCAGCTTGCCTTATTACCGGCCAGTATTACCGCGGTAGGCGCACGTTAAGCGCACGGCAACGCTTTAGTGACCCAGTATCTGGCTTAAGAACAGCTGAGTACGCTCCGACTGTGGGTTATTGAAGAACGGTTCCGGTGCGTTTTCTTCAATAATCTGCCCTTGGTCCATAAAGATCACCCGGTCGGCGACGGTTTTGGCAAAGCCCATTTCATGGGTGACGCAGAGCATGGTCATGCCTTCATTGGCAAGCTCCACCATTACGTCCAGCACTTCCTTGATCATTTCCGGGTCAAGAGCGGAGGTGGGCTCATCGAACAGCATGATATCCGGGTGCATGCACAGCGAACGGGCGATGGCTACGCGCTGCTGCTGGCCGCCGGAAAGCTGGCCGGGGTATTTCCTGGCCTGTTCTGCAATCTTTACCCGTTCCAGATAGCGCATCGCCTGGGCCTCGGCTTCCTTGCGGGGCTTTTTCTGTACCCACATCGGCGCGATACAGCAGTTCTCAAGCACGCTTAAATGGGGGAAAAGATTGAAGTGCTGAAACACCATGCCGACGCTGCGGCGAATCTGCTCGATACGTTTTACATCCTGGGTAAGCGGCACGCCGCCGACCACTATTTCGCCTTGCTGATGCTCTTCAAGGTGATTGATGCAGCGAATCAGCGTCGATTTACCCGAACCAGACGGGCCGCAGATAACGATACGCTCACCGCGTTTTACTTCGAAATCAATATCGCGGAGTACGTGAAAGTCGCCGTACCACTTGTTAACGCCGCGCATTTCAACCATCAGATCAGAAGTACTTGTGTCCGTACTTGTATCCGTACTTGTGTCATGAGTGCTTGTATCAGAGCTATTAGTGGCTGCTTGTGTCATGTGTGAAATCCTACTCAAAATCTTTAAGGAAAGCGGCGTTAGCGCTTATGGCCGGTATTGAGCTTGCGTTCCAGATACTGGCTATAGCGCGACATGCTGAAGCAGAAAATCCAGAAAACGAACGCTGCAAATACATAGCCTTCAATGGAAAAGCCCAGCCAGTTCGAGTCGGAAAGCGCAGCCTGCACGATCCCCAATAGATCAAACAGCCCGATAATCATGACCAGCGTGGTGTCTTTAAATAGCGAGATAAACGTATTGACGATGCCTGGAATCATCATCTTCAGCGCCTGCGGCATCACGATAAGCCCCATGCGTTTCCAGTACGTCATCCCTAGCGCGGCAGCCGCCTCTTCCTGACCTTTGGGAATCGCCTGCAGGCCGCCGCGGATCACCTCGGCCATATACGCACTTTGAAACAGCGTCAGACCGATCAGAGCGCGCACCAGGCGGTCGACAGTGATATCCGAAGGCAGAAAGAGCGGCAGCATGACCGAGGCCATAAACAACACGGTAATCAGTGGCACGCCGCGCCAGAACTCAATAAAAATGACGCAAAAGCTTTTCACGATCGGCATGTTGGAACGCCGCCCCAGGGCCAGCACAATGCCGATGGGCAGTGCCCCAATCATGCCCACAGAAGCCAGCAGCAGCGTTAGCATTAAGCCGCCCCAGCGGTGGGTCGGTACACGTGGCAAATCAAAATAACCGCCGTGCAGCAGCACGTAAGCTGCGACCGGGAAGCCCACTAACGCAAGCACCGCCACCCAGCGTTTAAACGGCATGCGCGGTATGGCAAGCCATGCAATAAGCGCAAAGAAGCCCGCAAAGACGATATTGGCCCGCCAAACCTCATCGCGTGGGTAGAGGCCATACATGAACTGGCTAAAGCGCGCCTTCACAAATACCCAGCAGGCACCTTCGCGCGAGCAGTCTTCCCGTGTGGTGCCAGTCCAGTCAGCGTTGATAAATGCCCACTGAATGGTCGGCACCAGCAGTAGATACAGCACGTAAAGGCCAATCAGGGTAAACAGCGTGTTAATAGGGCCGCTGAATAAGTTGGCGCGAAGCCAGGCAAGCGGACCAATGGTGTTGGTAGGCGCTGGCCGCTGATTGATCATGGTTTGATTATGAATCATGCAGAAATCCTCACCGTCACTTAGCGCTCGACCAGCGCCACGCGGGCGTTGAACCAGTTCATAAACATGGAAACCAACAGACTGATGGTCAGATACACCGCCATGGTCATGGCAATGACCTCAATGGCTTGGCCTGTTTGGTTGAGCGTAGTGCCCGCAAACACTGAAACGAGGTCGGGGTAGCCGATCGCGGTAGCCAGTGACGAGTTCTTGATCAGGTTCAAGTACTGGCTGGTCAGCGGGGGGATAATGACCCGCAGCGCTTGAGGAATGACCACCAGACGCAGCACAAGGTTACGCGGCAGGCTTAGCGCCTGCGCCGCTTCGGTTTGCCCATGAGAAATCGCCTGGATACCCGAGCGGACAATTTCGGCAATAAACGCGGCGGTATAGATCGACAGCGCCAGCCACAAGGCTAAAAACTCGGGGATGATCGTAAAGCCGCCCCGGAAGTTAAACCCGCGCAGCTCAGGTATATCCCAGGTCACCGGCACACCTGTTCCGAGCAAGACCAGCAGCGGTAAACCAAAAATGAGCGCCAGTGAGATCCAGATAGCCGGCAGGCGCTTGCCCGTGGCCTCGTGACGACGCCTATTCCAGATCACTAAAATAACGCTGGCCACAATCGCTACCAAAAACGTTGCCGGAATTAACCCGAAGCCCGACTCAAAAAGCGGCTCGGGCAAATAAAGGCCCCGCACGTTAAGAAATAGAACTTCGCCAAAAGACAAACTCTCCCGGGCGCTTGGTAGAGCCCGCAGTACGGCAAAGTACCAAAAGAAAATTTGCAGCAGCAGCGGAATATTACGAAAGGTTTCGATATAGGCGGTGGCAAGGCGTGCCAGTAGCCAGTTAGGTGAAAGGCGAGCAATCCCCACGATAAAGCCAATCGTGGTGGCCGCTAATACCCCGAACCCGCCCACCAATAATGTATTGAGCAACCCGACCAAGAAGGTTCGGCCATAGGTGTCCTGAGAGGAGTAGTCGATCAGACTTTGGACGATCCCAAAGCCTGCGGTGTTATTTAAAAAGCCAAAGCCGGTGGTGATCCCCCGGGAGGATAAGTTGTCCTGAACATTACCCACGATATATAGCAGGAAGACGGCGACCGCCGCCGTTAAAAGAAGTTGGAAAATCAGTGCACGCTTAGCGCGGTCTCGCCAGAACGGCGGCTTTTGGCCAGCGGGGCGAGTATTGGGTCTTACCGACATGGGTGGCGTCTCCGCGATACGGAAGGTCAATCAAATGGCCCGCCTGCCCCTTAAAACAGGAACTTAAAGCACGTACTGAATGCGTACCTGATAAGGGCGACGGGCCGGGTCAAGCGAGACGCTTAGCGAATCGGCGGTGCGTACTGGAAGCCACCTTGGTTCCAAAGGGCGTTAGCACCCCGTTCGATTTCAAGCGGAGAGTCCATGCCGACATTGCGATCAAAACTCTCGGCGTAGTTACCCACCTGGCTGATAATGTTGTAAGCCCAGTCAGCTTCTAAGCCCATGCCTTCACCGTAGTTGCCGTCCTGGCCCAATAGGCGCGCGATATCGGGATTTTCGGAGCTGGTCATATCGTCAACGTTTTCGCTGGTCACGCCGTACTCTTCAGCGTTCAGCATGGCAAACAGCGACCATTTCACGATGTTGAACCAGGTGTCATCGCCCTGGCGAACCACCGGGCCCAGCGGCTCCTTGGAAATGATATCGGGTAGAATGACGGCACCATCCGGATCGTCTAGCTGAATGCGCAGGGCTGCCAGCTGAGAGGTATCGGAGGTCAATACGTCACAGCGACCGGCCTGGAAGCCGCCCACGGTCTGTTCTGAGGTATCAAACACAATGGGGTCGAACTGCATATCGTTGGCGCGGAAATAATCGGCCACGTTTAGCTCGGTCGTAGTGCCGGTTTGGATACAGATCGCCGCGCCGTCCAGCTCATCAGCGCCGCTAATTTCTAAGTCGCGGCTGACCATAAAGCCGATACCGTCGTAGAAGTTGACGCCAGCAAAGTTCAGGCCCAGCGTGGTATCGCGGGTAGTGGTCCAGGTGGTGTTGCGCGAAAGCAGATCCACTTCGCCTGACTGAAGAGCCGTAAAGCGTTCTACCGCATTAAGCGAAATGTAATTCACCGCGTCGGCATCGCCCAGAACAGCAGCAGCCACGGCACGGCACACATCGACATCCAGCCCTTGCCAGTTGCCATCGCCGTCGGGTGCGGAGAAGCCTGGCAAACCGTCACTAACGCCGCACTGAACCGCACCACGCTCGATGGTATCTTCCAAAGTGGCTGCATTCGCCGTTGAGGTGCCTGCTAGCGTAACCACGCCTGCCGAGGCCAGCAGTACTAAGTGTTTTTTAGTTAGCATCATAGAGTTTCCCATTATGTTTAGTCTTGTTATGCATGCAGAGGCATGACATATAAAACTAGCAAGGAAGATGCCAACATGGGATATCGCCAAATTCAGCGCTTTTCAACGCAAAACATCCCGGTTCCGACGAAAGTTTAGGTGCAAAAAATTAGAAACGGTTACTGCACGCTCTGACTTGGTGCAGTAACCGCCGATTGACTGCTAAAAGTGATTAACGAATGGGCGGCGCGTACTGGATACCGCCATCTTTCCACAGCGCGTTCAAGCCGCGGGCGATCTTGAAGTTGGAATCCGCCCCCACGTTACGCTCATAAATTTCCGCATAGTTGCCTACTTGCTTGATGATTTGGTAGGCCCAGTCTTCATTCAAGCCCATGCCTTCGCCATAGTTACCGTCTTGACCAAGCAAGCGCGCGATATCCGGGTTATTGGTACTGCGCTGTTCATCGACGTTTTCGCTGGTCACGCCGTACTCTTCAGCATTGAGCATGGCAAACAGCGACCACTTCACAATATTGAACCACTGGTCATCGCCTTGGCGTACGGCAGGGCCAAGTGGCTCTTTGGAAATGATCTCGGGCAGTACGACGGCCATATTCGGGTCGGCCAGCTGCATACGCTGGGCGTAAAGCTGAGAAGCGTCAGAGCTTAAAACATCGCATCGGCCCGCTTCGAAACCCGCAATGGATTGCTCAGGGGAGTCAAAGACCACCGCGTCGTAACTCATGTCATTAATACGGAAGTAGTCGGAAAGGTTCAGCTCGCTGGTCGTGCCCGACTGGGTGCATACCGCCGCCCCGTCGAGATCCTCGGCACTTTGCACGCCTAGGTCGCTTGCGACCATAAAGGCCTGACCATCGTAGTAGGTTACCCCAGTAAACTGCAGGCCCAGCGTCGTATCGCGGCTTGACGACCAGGTGGTGGTGCGAGACAGCAAATCCACCTCGCCAGACTGTAGCGCGGTAAACCGCTCGACCGAGTCCAGTGGTACAAAATCTACCTTACTGGCGTCCCCCAGGGCAGCGGCGGCAACCGCACGGCAAACGTCAGTGTCCAGGCCGCGATACTGATCGCCATCATCCAGAGAGGAGAAGCCGGGCTGCGCGGCATTAACGCCACAGCGCACGCTGTCGCGGGATTGCACTTTTTCAAGCGTAAGGGTATTCGCCAGGGCGAATACGGGAACCAGAGCACAGGCGCTAATACTTAACCAACGTACGGTTTTCATTGTTGTTTCCTTAACGTTGAGACACAAAAAAGCCGGGCAGAGCAGCCCGGCCTTTATCGCTTGCTGGCGCGTGCGTTACGCGAATGCTTTGCGCATAAACGGCGGCAGCGCCAGGGCGCCACGGTGGGCATCCACTGTGTAGTACTGTAGCGGCATTTCGTGGCTAGCGGCAGCCTCTTCGCGGAAGGTTTCCACGTTGGTGCCTTTACCGGCCAGCGTCACGCTCCACCAGCCAGACGGGTAAACCGGCTGAGGGAAGGGCAGCGTGGCAACGCTTGAAAAGCCCGCTTCGCGCATATCATGGCGCAGCTCGCGAATGATCGAGCCGCTGTGATAAAGCGGCGATTCGCTCTGCTGAACCATCACGCCATCGGCTTTCAGGATGCGATGACAGCGCTTCAGGAAGTCGGTCTTGAACAAGCCTTCGGCGGGGCCAACCGGGTCGGTGGAGTCGATAATCAGCACGTCAATGCTTTCATCGGCAGCGTCATCCACCCATTTGACGCCATCAGCGAACAGCAGCTCGGCACGCGGGTCGTCGTTGGCTTCAACCAGCGCGGGGAAGAAACGCTCCGCGGCCTTGGTGACTTCCTCATCGATATCGATCTGGGTGACTTTCTCAACGTCTGGATGACGCAGCACTTCTTTCAGTGTGCCGCAGTCACCGCCGCCGATAATCACCACGCGCTTGGGTGCTGGATGAGTAAACAGTGCCGGGTGGGCGATCATTTCGTGATACAGGAAGTTGTCGCGGTCGGTGAGCATCACGCAGCCATCCAGCACCATCAAGTTGCCGTAGGTTTCGGTGGCGTACACTTCCAGGTGCTGGTACTCACTCTGCACATCCAATAGCTTTTCAGAGATCTTCAGCGAGAAGGCGCTGCCGTGGCTATCAAACACTTCGGTAAACCACTGGTCGTCGCGTAATTCGCTCATCAATTGGCTCCTGAGGAAGGGGTGTTGGAGTGGGTGGGAATGCCTTGGTGATACTGCGGGCTTAGCTCGTGCAGTGCCTCCATAAAGGCGGTGACATTATCCGGATTGGTAAACTGGCTGATGCCGTGGCCCAGGTTGAACACGTGGCCCGGGCCATGGCCGTAACTTTCCAGCACGCGGGCGACTTCGGCACGAATCGCCGACGGGCGGGCAAACAGTACGTTAGGGTCCAGATTGCCTTGTAGCGCGACCTTATGGCCAACGCGGGCGCGGGCGTTTGAAAGCTCGGTTGACCAGTCGATACCGAGTGCGTCAGCACCGGCACAAGCGATATGCTCAAGCCACTGGCCGCCGTTCTTGGTGAACAGGATCACCGGCACGCGGCGTCCGTCGTGCTCGCGAATCAGCCCGGAAACGATCTGCTCCATGTAGCGCAGCGAGAACTCCAAGTACGCCGGGGTAGACAGCGCGCCGCCCCAGGTATCGAAAATCTGCACCGCCTGGGCGCCTGCGCGAATCTGGGCATTCAGGTAGTCGGTTACCGACTGGGCCAGGGTATCCAGCAGCTGGTGCATGGTGTCTGGCGTGTCGTAGAGCATGGTTTTCAGGTGGCGGAAGTCCTTGCTTGAGCCACCTTCCACCATATAAGTCGCCAGGGTCCAGGGGCTTCCCGAGAAGCCGATCAGCGGCATACGCCCGTTCAGCTCGCGGCGGATGGTGGATACCGCACGCATGACGTAGTCCAGGTCGCGCTCGGCGTCCGGTACGCTGAGTGCGGCGACTTCTTCCGGGGTGCGCACGGTCTTGCGAAATTTGGGGCCTTCGCCGGTTTCAAAATAGAGTCCCAGGCCCATGGCGTCAGGAATCGTCAGGATATCTGAAAACAGAATCGCAGCGTCTAGCGGATAGCGCTCCAACGGCTGCAGAGTGACTTCGCAGGCCAGGTCATGGTTGCGGCACAGGTCCATAAAGCTGCCCGCATCTGCACGGCTGGCGCGGTATTCCGGTAGATAGCGGCCGGCTTGGCGCATCATCCACACCGGCGTGCGGTCGACAGGTTGACGCGCCAGCGCGCGCAGGAAACGGTCGTTTTGCAGAGGTGTGGGGGTCATAAATACTAGCCCTTAGGAAATTTGCCCGCATTGTAGGCGAGCAATTGTACTTTAAGATAGGTGCCAGGCAGTGATGTGCATGGCAAAAATCGTCGCAACCCGACAATTTTTCTCGTGGCTCACACCCTATGCGACCCGTGAGCTAAAGGCGACTTCCTGATAAACTACCCGCCTATTTTACCAACATTGGTGTGGTTAACTGGTTTGGTTAATCAGCGAGGTAACCTGTGACCATTCGCTTTATTGCTGCTTCCCGACTGCCCACCCCTTGGGCCACGTTCACTATGCATGGCTTCGAAGACGAAGCGACGGGCAAAGATCATATCGCTTTAACGCTCGGCGATGTTAAGGGCGGTGAGCCTGTATTGGGGCGCGTACATTCCGAGTGCCTGACCGGCGATGCGCTTTTTTCCATGCGCTGCGACTGTGGCTACCAGCTACAGGAAGCGCTTAAGCGTATTGCCGAAGAGGGCCGGGGCGTACTGCTTTATCTGCGCCAGGAAGGGCGCGGTATTGGCTTGCTCAATAAGATCCGCGCCTATCATCTGCAAGACCAGGGCGCGGATACGGTAGAGGCCAACGAGCAGCTAGGCTTTGGTGCCGATATGCGCCGCTATGATTTGTGCGTGCCTATGCTCAACCATTTGGGTATTACCGCGCTAAAGCTGATGACCAATAACCCGCGTAAAGTGGATGCGCTGACTCGGGATGGCGTCAATGTGGTCGAACGGCTGCCCATCACCACCGGCCTCAACCCGCATAACGAGCAGTACCTAGCCACCAAGGCAGGCAAGCTTGGCCATATGATGGCGCTGGGTGATTTTACCCAGGCAAGCGATGTGGATATCGAGCGAAAAGGCTGAAAATAACGCCTTAATGCGGTTAAAACTGCCAAAAATTGCTTTTTCTTAAACTTTTTTGCCCGGCGTCTGGGCTATGTTGATACAGACCGGTTTTGATACAGACCGATGCTGATACATAGCAGGACGCTAATTATCTGCAAAAGAGTAAGGAGGAGCAACGATGAAAGCACTTTGCTGGCATGGCAAAAATGACGTTCGTTACGACACGGTTCCCGATCCTGAAATAGAACATCCTCGCGATGCGATTATCAATGTAAGCAGCTGCGCTATCTGCGGCTCTGACATGCATCTTTACGATCACTTTATACCCGGTATGCAATGCGGCGACGTGCTTGGCCATGAGTTTATGGGCGAAGTCATGGAGGTGGGCAGCGCTAACAAGACGTTAAAGGTCGGCGACCGGGTGGTGGTGCCGTTCACTATTTTCTGCGGTGAATGCGAGCAGTGCCAACGCGGCAATTACTCGGTTTGCGAACGCTCCAACCGTAATAAATCCCTGGCCGACAAGGCCTTTGGCCACGGCGGTGCCGGGCTGTTTGGTTACTCACATTTAACCGGCGGCTATGCAGGCGGCCAAGCGGAATTTGTCCGCGTGCCGTTTGCCGATACAACGCATATCAAAGTTCCCGACACACTTACCGACGAGCAGGTGCTATTCCTCGGGGATATTTTCCCAACCGGCTGGCAGGCCGCCGTGCAGTGCGATATTCAGCCCACCGATACGGTCGTTATCTGGGGGGCGGGGCCGGTTGGTCAGTTCTGTATTCGCAGCGCCGTCTTGCTGGGTGCCCGCCAGGTAGTGGTGATCGACAACGTGCCTGAACGCCTTTCCATGGCCCAGGCGGGCGGGGCGATCACGATTAATTTCGAGCATGAGAGTGTGCTTGGCCGCTTGCAGGAGCTGACCAACGGCAAAGGCCCGGAAAAATGTATCGATGCGGTAGGCCTTGAAGCGCATGCCACGCGCTCACTGGATTCTGCCTATGATCGGGTCAAGCAGGCGATGATGCTGGAAAGTGACCGCGCCCATGTTCTGCGCGAGATGATTTACGTATGTCGTCCAGCTGGCGTGCTGTCCATTCCCGGCGTTTACGGCGGGCTTGTCGATAAAATCCCCATGGGCGCGCTAATGAACAAGGGGCTTACCGTGCGCACCGGCCAGACCCACGTTAATCGCTGGACCGATGACCTGCTCAAGCGTATCGATGAAGGGCAGATTGATCCCTCTTTTGTCATTACCCACTCCGTAGGCCTGGATCAGGGGCCTGAAATGTATAAGACCTTCCGCGAGAAGCAGGATGGTTGCGTCAAGGTGATTCTCAAACCTTGATCAACAAGCCATGGAGGTAGCTATGCACCATCAATATCATCAATCACAACATATGACCCGTTCATTAAGCACCGCCGATAGAGTCGCCCGCGGGCTTGGCTGGCTAAGTCTGGGCCTGGGGCTTTATCAGCTGTTGGCGCCGCATAAGCTAGGTGAACAACTTGGGTTGCGCGGCCATGAGAACAAGGTGCGTGCCTGCGGCGCGCGTGAAATGATCAGCGGCATTGGCGCACTGACCGATAATCCAACGCCTGCGATCTGGAGCCGGGTAGGCGGCGATACTCTTGACCTGGCTGCACTGACCTACGCGCTTCAGGATAGACATAACCCCAAGCGAAAGAACCTTTATCTGGCGCTAACCGCCGTGGGGATTATTACCGCAGTCGATGTCTACTGTGCCCAGGCGTTAAGCAAACGGCATGCTTACCAAGCTGGTGTCACGCCGGATTACAGCCACCGCAGCGGCTTCCCACAAGGCCTGGAAAGCGCCCGCGGCGCGGCGCGTGATTTTAAAGTGCCCAATGATATGCAGGATGCGCTACCCAGCTTGCCGCTTTAGCTTTATTTTATTTACTTTAATAGTGCAGACATGTCGCTGTTTTAAGCGTTATGTATTAAACACAGCGTTCTAAGTACAGCGGCCACTGTTTCATGACCTTACAAAGCCCAGGCGCTCAACCAACGGCGCCTGGGCTTTGTCATATTTGAGAGGTAGAGTGATGTCTGGTGATTGGCTCTCACCGCTCAATGACGGCAGCTCTTAAAATGGAGCAGGGCATGAACAACGCACACGATGTTGAACCTGAAGAATTCAGCGCTTTAGAAGAGCGCCTGCACAGCATTAGCCACGGGGTAGGCGCGTTACTGAGCTTAATTGGGGTCATGGTGCTGCTGGTGATGGCGAGTATTGCTGCCCACGTAGACCCGTGGAAGCTGGTGAGCCTTGGCTTGTACGGCATAACGCTGGTGTTGCTGTATACCGCTTCTACCCTTTATCACGGTGTTGCGCATCGACTCTGGAAGCAGCGCTTCCAGCTACTGGATCACTGCGCGATCTATCTTCTTATCGCGGGTACTTATACACCGTTTTTGCTTGTGAATATGCGCGGCCCTACCGGCTGGACGCTATTTGCCGCCGTGTGGTCGCTCGCGCTGATCGGGATTATCTGCAAATTGCTATGGCCGCAGCGCTTCGCGATCTTGAGAGTGGTGATTTATCTGCTGATGGGCTGGATGATTGTGTTGGCAACCGAAGAAATGACCGCCAGCCTCTCGGTAACCGGGATTACCTTGTTAGCGGCGGGCGGTATGTTCTACACGCTGGGCGTGATTTTCTACGCCGTGCGGGCGATCCCCTATAATCATGCTATTTGGCACCTGTTTGTAGTGGCGGGCAGCGTATGCCACTACTTTGCGGTAGTGGCAGCCGTGTTGCCTTATTCGACTTGAAGCGTTAAGTGTTTACTCGGCCGCTTGCTTCTCACGCGCCACCGCTTTTGCCAAGGCCGGGCGTTGGGTGTGGCGTTTGTGATAGGCCACAAGCGGCTCTGGCAGGCGGTGCTTCATGCTGATCGCCCAGGAAAGCGTATGGGTGAGAAATATATCCGCCAGCGTGAAAGTATTGCCCACCAGGGTTTCCTGGCCTTGAAAACGCCGTTCTAACGCACTCAGTGCACGCTGAAATTCCCACGTAGCCGTCGGCACGATAGTCGGCACACGCTTGTCTTCAGGCAGTGCAAACTTATGCTTGGCGTGGGTCCACAGCGGCTGTTCTATTTCGGTAACGATAAAGCTTAGCCACTGGTCAACTTGGGCTCGCTCGGCGGCGTTAGCGGGTAGCAAACTGCCATTGCCATACTGCTCGGCCAGATAACGACAAATGGCCGAGGATTCAAACAGGGTAAGCTCGCCGTCTTCCAGCACCGGCACTTTGCCATCTGGATGGCGCGCCAGATGCTCCGGAGTATGGCCTTCACCTTTATCTAGCGCGACATAGCGACAATCGTAGTCCATACCCAACTCTTCAAGCGTCCAGGCGGCGCGCAGTGAGCGAGAATGGGGAAAGCTGTACAGCGTAATCATGGCGTGCTCCTGACAAGGTGCCAGCCGTCGCTGGCGAAAAGAAGACGCCTTCAATCTAGCGGCCCGATGCCAGGATGTCGATATAGGCAAGGTTATTAACGCGGCCCGCAGAGGGGCCGCGCACTCGGCACCGCTGAAGCTGGTGCTAGAGCGCTATATAAAAGCGTTGCAGCACCTGTTAAACGGCCAATGCTTACGAGACTCTTAGCTGTCGCGCGCTTTACGGATACGTTCGTAGGCGTTGCCGATTTCACTGGTGCGCGCCTGGGCCACCTCGCGCATGCTTTCTGGTAAGCCTTTACCGGCCAGTTTGTCCGGATGGTTTTGGCTCATCAAGCGGCGGTAGGCTTTTTTGATTTCGGCGTCGCTGGCATCCTCAGAAACGCCCAGCACGCGGTAGGCATCTTTAAGCGCTTCTTCGCTTGCCCCTTGAGAGTTAGCCGCCGCGCCATGTAGCATGGCTTCAATTTGCTGTACTTCGGCCTCGCTACACCCAATGCCCCGTGCTACTCGCAGGATCATTGTATGCTCTTCAGGATGCAGTACGCCGTCCGCGGCGATGGCTGAGAGCTGGACCTGTAAAAATACCTGGCGCATGACCGGCTGGTTGCGGGTTAGACGGCCGACGCTGGCAAGCTCGGCATCAAGGTCGAAGTTATCCGCACGGCCACGCTCAAAGGCCGCGCGTGCCTTGGCCCGCTGCTCGCCTTGAAGGTGCATCTGGTCAAACAGCTTTTCGGCAACGCCGAGCTCGCCGTCAGTGACTTTTCCGTCGGCCTGGCAAAGGCAGCCCATCACCGAGAAAATCGATTCTAAAAAGCCTTCTTGAAGACGCATGCGCGCCTCCATCAGGCGACGGCCAAGGCGACGCCCTAACCACCAACCCAAGGCGCCACCAATTAACAAACCAATGGGGCCGCCTATGGCAAGACCAATCAGGGCAAAAAACACAATCAGAAGTAGCATGGCTCTCTCTAACGTCAGTAGAACAGGTGTACAGCCGGATATGGACAAAGGGCGATGCAGACTTTCAAGTAGCGGTTTAAACAAGGCGACGTGTTTCGCCGAACGTACTACTATAGTTGAAAAGGAAGCAGGCTAACGTTTACTGCAATCGTTTACCATAATTGCTCCCTCACCTTTCCTCTTCTATGGAGAAGCTATGGCCTCGCCAGATCCGGACGCTCCAAAAAGCTCTACGGTACACGATCCCAAGGTTTTTGAGTATCACAACCCGGCAGGCGGTTGGGGCGCACTCAAGGCGGTCAGCAAGCATTTGCTGCATAGCCGCTCCCCGGCCACCAACGCCCGCTCGCTGTTCAAGCTTAACCAGCCCGATGGGTTTGATTGCCCAGGCTGTGCCTGGGGCGATCCTGAACACGGCTCCTCGTTTGAATTTTGCGAGAACGGGGTAAAAGCCGTGACCTGGGAGGCCACCTCCAAGCGTGTTACCCGGGACTTCTTCGCCAAGCACACCGTCAGCGAGCTTAAAACCTGGGATGACTACCGTCTAGAAGACCAGGGGCGTCTGGTCGAGCCGATGCGCTATAACGCCGAGACCGATCATTACGAGCCGATTACCTGGGATGCGGCGCTGAATCTCGTTGCCGCCGAGCTTAAAGCGCTGCCCACGCCGGATGATGCGATCTTCTATACCTCGGGCAAGGCGGGCAACGAATCGGCGTATGTTTTCCAACTGTTGGCGCGGCTTTATGGCACCAACAATCTGCCTGACTGCTCCAATATGTGCCACGAAGCCAGCGGCGTTGCGCTGACCAAAGCGCTGGGCACGGGCAAAGGCAGCGTACGGCTGGAAGATTTTGAAAAGGCCGATGCAATCTTCGTATTTGGCCAGAACCCTGGCACCAACCATCCGCGTATGTTGGGCACGCTGCGCGAAGCGGCTGAGCGTGGCGCTACCATCGTCAGCTTCAACCCCCTGCGCGAACGCGGGCTTGAGAAGTTTGCCGACCCGCAAAAGCCCCTTGAGATGCTACATAACGGCAGCCATAGGATCAGTTCCCATTACTTCTGCCCCAAACTGGGCGGCGACATGGCGGCGGTGCGTGGAATGGCCAAAGCCCTGTTTGAGCGTGACGCGGCAGGCGAAGCGGTGCTTGATCACGCTTTCATGGCCGAACACACCATTGAGCTGGATGCTTATCGTACCTTAGTGGAAGCAACCGCCTGGGAAACGCTGGAGGCTCAATCAGGCTTAAGCCGCGCACAGATGGAAGAGGCGGCCGAACTGTATGCGCGCTCCAAGGCCACTATTATCTGCTGGGCCATGGGCATCACTCAGCACGTGCACTCGGTACCGACGGTACGTGAGATCGTTAACCTGCTGATGCTGTGCGGTAATTTAGGTAAACCCGGTGCGGGCACCTCGCCGGTACGCGGCCACTCCAATGTGCAGGGTGACCGCACCATGGGGATTTTTGAGCAGCCCTCCGATGAACTGCTGGATGCCTTGGAAGCTCGCTATAACAAGCCCATGCCGCGTGAACATGGCGTGGATTCCGTGGCCGCCGTGCACGCCATGCGCCATCAGCCCGGCAAGGTATTTATCGGCCTGGCGGGCAACTTTACCCGGGCGATTTCTGATAGCCGGGTGACTGAGGCGGCGATGGCGCAGTGCCAGCTCACGGCGTTTATCAGCACCAAGCTGAATCGTAGCCATCTGATTACCGGTCGCGATGCGTTGATTCTACCCTGCCTGGGGCGTACCGAAATCGACCGTAACAAGGCGGGTGAGCCTCAGTTGATCACGGTAGAAGATTCCATGAGCATGGTGCACAGCTCGGCAGGAATTAATCGCCCGGTAGATGCCTCGCTGCCTTCAGAAATCACCATTTTGACCGGCATTTCTGAGCGCTTGTTGGGCAGCGAGGTAGTGAACTGGGCAGCCATGCGCGAAGACTATGACGTG
This sequence comes from Halomonas sp. AOP43-A1-21, assembly GCF_052376775.1. Taxonomy (NCBI): domain Bacteria; kingdom Pseudomonadati; phylum Pseudomonadota; class Gammaproteobacteria; order Oceanospirillales; family Halomonadaceae; genus Halomonas; species Halomonas sp. AOP43-A1-21. Next base: position 132,828 of record NZ_JBQSWC010000007.1, read on the forward strand.
ATTCGCGAGCATATCGAAGCGGTCATTCCCGGCTTTGAGAACTTCAACGAACGCGTTCGCGTGCCGCGGGGATTTTGGCTAACCAACCCCGCGTTCGAGCTGTGCTTTCCTACCGAGAGCGGCAAGGCCGAGTTTTCTGATGCGCCCCTGCCTGAGCAAGTCATCCATCAACAAATGGCGACCCGCCAAGGCGGCTGGCTCACCTTACAAACCATGCGCTCTCACGACCAGTACAACACCACGGTATACGGCTACAATGACCGCTACCGGGGTATCGAAAACGGCCGTCAGGTGATTTTCCTGAACCGTAAGGACATCGACCGGCTAGGCGTTAGCGCCGGGCAGTGGGTGGATTTGATCGGTGAGTCGGGCGATGGTATCGAACGGCGCGTGGACGGCTTCAAAGTCGTGGCCTACGACACGCCCGAAGGCTGCGCCGCGGCCTACTACCCTGAAACCAACCCGCTGATTCCGCTGGATCATAAGGGCGATCAAAGCCATACCCCAGCGTCCAAGTCGATTGCCATTCGTTTAGAGCCGAGCACACGGATTGCTTGATCTATCTGATCAAATGGCGAATCAGCAGGAACTGCAGCGCGCACTCGCGGCGCTGCAGGATGCTCACCCTGAACTCGACACGCTGGCAGCCTTGGTGTTGCTGGCACTGCGCGAGTCACCGCCCGCCGAAAAAGGCATTTCCAGTGCGCTACTCGCCAGGCATCTTAATATCGAACATGCCTTGATCCGCCGCGCTTGCGCGGAGCTTGAAGATGCGGGCTGGGTGAGTACCCAGCCCGCAGGCGGCGCCAGCCCGGCGTTACGGGTGAGCTTACTGGCCAGCATTTGAGCGTTAAGCATATAGATTTAGCCTGACGAAGCATCAACACGGCATTACTAACTTGGTAGGGTGAGTCTGGCACTATTTTGTAAGATATAGCTTAATTTTTTGTAGGACATTGACGCTTTAAAGCGTTGGGCTCTTGCCCTGCCAGTCTAGCTCGCTACTCTAAGCGCTTCTTATTAGCACGTAGTGCACCAAGGAGCGGGAAAATGGCGGATAAGACAGGGCTGCAATTTACGTTGACCCTACCGGGGGCGAATGGCATCGCTGTGGTGCGATTTACCCATCGCGAAGCGCTTTCCGAGCCATTTATCCTCTCAGTGGAGTTCGCCAGCCGCATCCACGATTTATCACCTTCCGATTGCCTGGACCAGGCCGCTACGCTCACGATCTGGCAGGATGGCGAGCCGCTACGCCGCATCCATGGCATTGTAAGTGAATTTGGCCGCGGAGACCGCGGGCACCGCCGCTCCTTCTATCATGTGGAAATCCGCCCGGCGTTGTGGCGGCTTTCTTTGCGTCATAACTCGCGTATTTTTCAAGATACCAATCCTTATCAGGCTATCAATATCTTAGCCAGCGAACGCGGTATTACTGATTTAGGGTTTGCTACGACACGAACGCCACCTACGCGGGAGTTTTTGGTTCAGTATCGAGAAACAGACCTGGCCTTTATCGAGCGCTTGGCGGCTGAGGAGGGGTGCTTCTATTTTCATGAGTTTGAAAACGCCGAGGGCGGCGCGCATCGGCTAGTGTTTGCCGATGCCACGGTTATGCTGCCCAATATTGGCGAACGTGCCTACCACGCGCGAGCAGGCGGGTCTTCACCCAAGCGGCATATACGCAAGCTGCGCCAGATTAGTCGGGTACGCCCCGCTTCAGCCTCGCTAAAAGATTACAGCTTTAAAAATCCAGGCTATGCCCAGCGCCATGAGCATCTGGCACCGGGGCTTGGCGAACACGCTCAGCGGGAAGATTACGAGCACTACGATTATCCGGGCCGCTACAAGAAGGATGCCTCCGGCAAGCCGTTCACCCGCCATCGGTTAGAATCTTTGCGTGCCGATGCCTCTACCGCCGAGGCTGAAAGCGACCTGCCCGAACTCGCCCCCGGCCGATGCTTTACTTTGACCGACCACGATGTCGAGAGCTTTAACGGCGATTGGCAGGTGGTATCCGTCGTCCACTATGGTGAACAGCCCCAGGCGCTAGAAGAAGACGGCATGGCGCGTGGCAGCGCGACCTCGGACCAGGCGGGCGAGCAGATGACCCGCTACCACAATAACGTGGTCATTATGCCGAGGGACCAGATCTGGCGGCCTACGCCTAACCCCAAACCCCGCGTGGATGGCCCCCAGGTAGCCTTTGTAGTGGGCCCTGAAGGCGAAGAAATCTACTGCGACGAGCACGGCCGGGTCAAGGTGCAGTTCCCTTGGGATCGATACAGCCAGGCGAACGAAACCGCCAGCTGCTGGATCCGCGTGGCTCAGGGCTGGGCCGGCGGCGGCTACGGCAGCATGGCCATTCCGCGTATCGGGCATGAGATTTTGGTGTCGTTTTTGGAGGGCGACCCGGACCAGCCAATGATCACCGGGCGCACCTATCACGCCTCGAACATTCCGCCGTACCCACTGCCGGCCAACAAGACCCGCACGGTCATTCGTACCCAAAGCCACAAGGCCGCTGGCTTCAACGAGCTGCGCTTCGAGGATGAAGCGAATGAGGAGCAGATCTGGCTTCACGCCCAGAAGGATCTTGACCTGCTGACCCTCAACGACCGTAGCGAAGAGGTCAAACGCGACAATACCCTGCACGTCTACCGGGACCGCACCACGGACATCGACCGCGACGAAACGCATCTCGTTCATCGCCATGAAACCCATATCGTGGACGGCAACGAAACCCACACCGTGCACAAGCACCGGCGCAAGACCATCGACGGCAATGAAACCGACCGCATCGGCAAGCACTGGTCGACCAAGGTGGGCAAGAACAAGACCGAAACCATCGGCAAGGCGTACCTGCAAAATGTCGGCTTGGCGCGCATGGAGAATGTAGGCCTGGGCTACAGCCTCAACGTCGGCGCGCTGATGAACACTCTGGTGGGGCTGAGCCAGACCACGCAAGTGGGGCTCAATCATTCGCTGAACGTGGGGCGCAACATCACCCTCAAGGCGGGCAACCAGCTGACACTTCAGGTGGGCAACAGCCGGCTGGTGCTCACTGAAAATTCGATCTACCTCGACGCGGGCGAGATCCACGTCAAGGCGGGCACCAAGGTGCATATCGACGGCCCGGATGATGTGCTGCTCAACACCGGCACCGCCCAGCCCGCCCCCGGCAGCGAGGAAGACGGCGCCGAGAGCGACCCGATGAACGACCCCATGGTCAAAGACGGCAATACTCCAGGGTGGTGACATGGCCAATGTAACCAACCCAACGCCGTTTCCGCATGCGCTGTATCGCAAGCTCGGGCCGGGCGGTCTGGAATACCAGGTACTGGCCGTACGTGGCACCTTCCGGTTTAGAGGAGATCGAGAGCCGTTAGGATTGTCCGCTACCCAGCATCCCATTCGCTGGCAGGAAACGTATGCGGGTGGCCCGGAAGGCAGTCAACAGCGTTTTGTTGTCAACGACAGCGATCTCATCGTCGGCAAGCCAACAACGGATATTCACGTCAGCGGCACTTTGCGCGCGCCCACGGGCCAGCCCAGCAGCACCTGGCGGGTGGGGGTCAAGGTTGGGGCAGTGAGCAAGTACTTGAGAGTATATGGCCCGCGCGATTTTCAGTGGCGGCTAATGGGTGGCTGGAAGGTTACCCCACCCGAACCTGTCCATGAAGTACCTCTGGACTACCGCTACGCCTTCGGCGGGCACTTTAGCCCGGCAGAAGCGCATGATGCGGCCGCCAGCGCGGATTCTTTGCTCTATTATCCACATAACCCGGCAGGCTGCGGCTGGTTGCCCACACGGGCCGATTACCGGCGCTTGCCTAAAGAGATTGCCAGGCCGCTCAAGCAGGAGCTGGAGGCAATCGCACAGCTCCCCGCACCGCAACTCGAAGATCCTGATTTTCCGATTGCCTCTCCTTTGGACAGGCCATCACCGGCCGGCTTCGGGCCCATCGCCCGCTGGTGGCAACCGCGCCTTGACCATCAAGGCACACTCGATGAGACGTGGCTGGCCCACCGCTACCCGCTGTGGCCGGAGGACTTCAATTCTCGCTTCTATAACAGCGCTCATCCCGACCTCATCATGCCGGAGTATGTGCAGGGCAATGAAGAGATCATTCTGACCAATTGCCTGGCCGGGAGCCAATTAATGCCCGCCGGCCAAGGGACGAGCAGCTTTTATACCCACCGGAGCCGCTTGCCTGGCCTCAATATTCAGGCGTTGGCCGAGCAGCCTAGCGGCAAGCGCACCGTCACCACGTTGGCACTGGACACCATCAGTATTGATCTCGATGAGCGCGAGCTAACCCTGACGTGGCGCGCGCTCTTTCCCACCGATGATCCCGTACGGCGAATGATCGTTGCCGCTTCTGCGCTTCGCACCAGGAGGCGGGCATGAGCGACGAGTTCAACGAACCGGAACGACTGGAAACCCTGACCGTGGTGGCGGATCGGTATCCGCCGCCCGATGACGAAGACATGCCGTCGGCGCCCCCGCCGCCGCCGCCCACGGAACCGCTCAGCGGGCAAACGCTGCACGTTGGCCTGGCCGATTATACGTACCTTGCCGCCTGCAGCGAGCCGGATTTTTGCCGCGTGGGCAACAGCGTGGTGGGCTTCGATTCCACGGCCACGCTGGATAATCCGGTGCGTTACTCACCTAACGTGGTCGCGGCGGGACGCGAGCTTTATCGCGTCGGTGACCTGTTTCAGGGCGTACAGGGCGATGCTGGGCAACACGTGGTTTCCGGCACTTCGCAGGGCAGCGGGCATGTGTTGATTACCGGTGGGCAGGACAACGTCAAAGCCAACGGTTTGCCGATAGCTCGCCATGACAGCCCCTGCCAGATCAACTGTAATGCCTCTGGAGTAGGGGGCGCCGCTGGTTATCTCACCACCGTGCAAAAGACGGTGGAAAGTACGCCCGAGCCAGCGAGCGGTGAAGGGCCTGACTATAACCCCGGCGAGGAGGGCGGCCGCGTCGTCCGCGACAAATGGGAAGGTGCCAAAGCGGCGGCCAAGACGGCCTGGGAATCACTGCCTTTCACCCGCGATGAGGCCTCCACGGACGCCGCCCGCGGACGGATCGTACAGAGCACCAAAGACACTTACGAAGGGCTGAGTACACTGGCCGGGCCTAGCCTGATGGACATCGCCGATAGCGCCGTCGGCTGGGCCACCGGCGATGCGGAACGCGCCGGACGGCTCGGAGAGGAGTTGCAGCGCACCGGAGATGCTTGGGGCGGTATTTGGGACGCAGGCGTGGAAGCCTGGCAGGAAGCCGAGGAGCGCAACGGCTTCTTCGGTGCCATCGAGATGAGCGCAGCAGCGATAACATTCGAGCTCATAGGCGGCAAAGGCGCGGGAGCGGCCAAGACGGCGGGCGAGCTGGGGAGTGTGGCTCGGCGTACACCGGAGACGCCGCCTAGAACCCCTGATCATGGGGTGCATGTAGAGCAGGCACCTACTAGACTAAAAAGTGATGAGAGCCACAGTCGCGATACAAGGTTTTTTAATAATGAACCAGTAGATTGGAGTGCATCTCGTCCAAAGGGGACACAGTTCGATTACGAAGTATTCCAAAGAAATGATATTGATTGGGGGCAAATTAGAACAGCAGGTGATAAGCGATTTGTTGATAAGACAAATGCTGAGGCTGCTGCAAAAGGGCTTTCCCCTCAATTACCTGATGGTAATTTTGCGACGCTTCACCATCTTGGTCAAAAATCTCCAGGGCCATTGGTAGAAGCAAGCACAAGGTATCATGGTGTAGGTAAACCTGGGCAAGATATCCTGCATAGCCAATATGGTAGAAGTAAACCACATCCAACGCTGCAACCGGATCGCAGAAAATTCGATGTTGATACGCGCGAATATTGGAAGTGGCGCTCAAAAAATAGAAGGGAGTAATCTTAATGACAGACATAAATAATTTGAGAACTCGTTATGAGGCTATATACGGGAGTGAGCCGTGTAATGATTTTGCAATCTTTGAGATTGAGGAAAAATTAGGTATTAGGCTGCCCGAAGATTTTAAAGAAATATCAACATTTTATTCCGGTGGCCTGCTGGGGGGTATCAGTCATCACGAAATAGCAAATATAAGTGAGGCCACAAATATTGTTCAGGAAACATTAAGATTGAGACATTCTATCGGCTTACTGGATTGCTATGTGGTAATAGCTGAACCCTCTGAGAGTTTAATTGTTTTAAACACTGATGAGCAGCCTGCTGTCATCTGGTGTGATGCAGTAGAGGCAAAGAATATTAATTCATTAAGTTTTAATAATCAGCCGGACACCTGGAGGAGTTACAAAGAATTTTTTTCCTATCTATTAGATGAGGAAGAGGACGAATAGCTACATAGCTTTAAGAGTGTTCAATGCTTTGTCAGTGACCTTTCCCCTGAATTAGGTGTTTGGTCCCTCGAATTGAGGGTTCGGATCATTAGAAAACCTTTCGGACTCTTTTTGCCATTGCTCAAGGATAAGAGTACGTTTCAAAACCTGCCTTGCCATCCATTATAGCAAATAAGCGAGCGGCTAAGAAGCGTAAGAGCATAGTGGATGTCAACTTGGCGCTCATACCGTGTGACCAGGTGCCTAAATTTACTTAACCAAGCAAAGGTGCGTTCGACTATCCCGCGATGGCGCCCAAATCGTTGGCTGTCTTCAATGCCTCGGCGCACGACACGAGGTTAAATATTTCGTATATGGCATGATCGGCGGCAGCGGCGATGATCATACGCCTTGTCAGCGTGGAGCTTATCTGGACGGCTGCGTGGTCTTTCACATCGGCCCTACCCCAGATGAACATGATCCAGCAAAGCACTCAGTGGCATGTCATTCATATTGGCACCTGATGATAGGACCACTAGTGGAACGCCTCGCCGATCTGTCAGTAAGTGCCGCTTGGTTCCTGGGTAACCTTGGTCTGTCGGGCTAGGGCCGGTAGCGGCCCCTTTTTTTTGGCTGGCAACGTAACGCTATCCATGCGTGCAGGGAGGGTTGATAAATACTTGATACGCGTCAAAGCCGATGGCTCATCGCGGGTAAGATTGCTAGACGAGAATGCTAGAGTAATAGGTGATGCCCCGGGTTTTTAAAGTATTAGGGAGAAAAGCGCATGCTACGTGAGAAGAGCCTGGATAGAGATAATCTCGATAAATATATTGCTTTTAAAGATACTACTATCGCTCGAGACAAGCTCGAAATTGATTCTCCTGATGCTCTTCCGGCGACGGGGAAGGTAATAGGGGCTGCAATGCTTTTTTCGAGTATTATGGAATATCTTGTCGCCCGTTATTCGCGGGGGGATGATTTGACCATTATCCAAGACTACCTACCGGATTTACTTGAGCAGCGCGAAAAGCTACTTTACTACAGCGATGCATTACCTGAGGAAAAGCAAGAGAATAGGTTGATGTACGAGCGCTTAAGCGATGGGGCTTATATTGAGTACAGCCGCTGGTTAACCATGGCCGTCTGTTTGGGAGTCGGCGATGCACATATTAAACGCGCCCTGGAACTGATCGATAACGCCGGAGTTGATGCGTTGCTTGACCGAGTTGCTATCGCTCTGGGAGATAGTGAGCGTGCGGTGGCCACAGATCTGCTCTACCCCAAGCCCTATGCCCCACTCTATGAGGCACTGGATGCGCCCACTGATCAACAGGGTAAATTGATCAAGAAATTTCTTGATGGCTATGCCAATACCGTCAGAAAGTGGGGAATCTCTATCATCCGTGAGAAAGAATGGAAAAATCACCCAGGCGACTGGTGCTTCGAGGCCGCGCTGGTCGTCAAGCTGTTCAACATCGATGACAGTACCTTCCGCGACCACCCGCTCTATCCTGCTGCCTTGATCCACGGAGACCCGATATGAGTGCTGAAATATCGATGCGCGATACTCGCAAGTCACCGGCCTATTTCACCGCGCTTCTCAGCGAACTGGACCTGGGTTTGCAAGGCGAGCCGACCGACCCCGTCAACCGATTGCCGGACGACCGGGTACGCAGCGCTTGGCAGCTGTTTGAGGGCGCGCTCTATCGCCTGGTCGCACACTACTCGCAAGGAAGCGCGCTGGATAGCTTACAACCCTACCTGGATGATGTGTTGAGGCGACGCGAGCAACTGGCCGAGTACGGCGAGAAGCTGCCGGAACGTCAACAGGTCATGCGGCGTTCGCTGGAGCAGTTCGACCCTCGCTTCAACACCGTTGATACCTACCTTTACCACCTCTGGTGGTGGTCGCTGGCGATTTGCCTGGGCGTAAGTGACGAATATCGTCAACGGATGCTGGCGGTCACGGGAAATGCGGGGCAAGATGCGCTGTTTGATCAGCTGGCGGCTCGGCTCGCAGCCCTTGAGCGGCCTATTGCGGATTCACTGTGCTATCCCGATATTCACGCGCCGCTGCTTGAGATCACCCAGTTGGCGCCGTCTTTGCGTTCGCAATACCTGCAGCGCTACCTAGACGACTGGTATCCACGCTGCGCTCCAGCCGCCTGGTACGATAACCATCTCAGCGAGGATGACGAGTACGAACTGGCGGATTTTTATGTCGGCTACTGGTGCTTCGAAGCCGCTCTGATCGTCGCGCTTTATGATATTGATGATACGAGCTTTCGTGATCATCCGAACTATCCGGCAGACCTGGTTGCGTATTATCGGAACTCTCGTACTTCTGCCTGATGCTCTTTTTCTCTGCAACGTATCGCCCTGCCGAGTTATTACAGTATCTACTTTTATAATGACGCTTATCCTGGCCTCATGAGTGGTTTGATGAGTAAGCTCCAGGTAGGGCCATTGTTTAAACAACGACTCGTCTATCGCGTGCAGGAGTTCCAGTGGCATTTGTTACCGTTAATGGGCGTTTAAAATGCTAAGTGATATGACTGCTACTGGAAAGAGGCTAGGCCCGGAAGATTTGGAACGAGCTGAGAATGAGCTGGGATATGAATTGCCTGTTGCGTATAAAAAATTTTTATTAAAATATAACGGAGGCGTGCCGCTAGAAAGTTATATTGATTTTGAGGCTGAAAAATTAAATCTGCCAGGTGATGAGGTGAAAAAGTTTTATGGGCTGAATGCAAAGCCAGCAAATGATATTCTCTATAAGATGAAAGAGGTTGGTCATAACCTTCCATTAGGTCTTGTTTTTATTGCAAATACTCATGGGGGTAACTTTTTTCTACTGTCGTTGCGAGATGACTCTTATGGGCATATCTTTTACAAAGATCATGAATTCGAAGATAAGTCTCCTTTTAACCCGAGTAACAATATACTGCCCGAAAGCATCATAAAGGTATCTAATACCTTTAGTAGTTTTTTAGATGCCCTTTATGAGGATGATGAATAATTTAACTTGAAATCTTTATTTTAAATAAAACCATGCTGTAATTGAGTATAATATTTAAATGGTTCAGCAAGAACACAGAAGGTCTCTTATACTCATAAGGCCCAGAGCTTAGCAGGTGGTTACGGCAGCATAGCCCTGTATCGGCCATGATATTTTAGTTTTTTGAAGAGTGACCCGGACCAGCCACTGATCACCGGGCGCACCTATCACGCCTCGGATATTCCGCCGTACCCACTGCCGGCCAACAAGACCCGCACGGTCATCCGCACCCAAAGCCACAAGGCC